>JACIWR010000079.1 GCA_014360845.1 Anaerolineae bacterium | reverse complement strand
ACTCACTCCGCTCAGGATGACTACTGCCCCAAGGGTGGCGCAGAGCACCTTTCTGCAATGGCATCTTCAAACTGTCAGGTGACTAGGTCGGAGCCAAAAAGCCTTACCACAAAGGGCACGAAGGGGACTACGTTTTTTCCTTTTGTGTCTTTGGAGTCCTTCGTGTCCTTTGTGGTGAAATTCTTGCCCAACGGGCAAGGATCTCACCTGGAAGGTAGTACTACTGCTACTCCTGGCCGGGCGGAGCCATGCCCCGCCGCCTCCTCCGCGTCGGGCCACGAGCCCGACCTGAAACACTGGGGCTCGAATCCCCAGGCTAAATTGCAACTACAGCTCCCTCACACATCCCTGTGCCATGCGCCCCAAGCCGTTCGGCTACCGGCTTTGCCCTCAGTGCTGGCTGTTATCCGAGACTTCTTGGGCCATCTCACGCGCGCTTTCGGCCAGATCGCGCAGTTGACGCGCCTCATCGGAGAGCCCGCGGGCGCGGCGCATGTGCTTGAAGGCCTCTTCGTACAGTTCGGCGGCCCGGTTCCAGTCGTGGGTGAATTCCGCCAGACGGGCGGCCTGCTCCAGGGCCAGGGCGGCCAGTTCGTGCTTGCCCTCGGCGATGTACTCGTTGGCGATTTTCTCCAAATCGGCGGGGCGTTCTTTGGGCGCCGGTCGTTCCTCGCTCAGCGCTCTCTCCACGGTGGGCAGCAAAAGGTCATACCAGTTCGATTTGGGAAGGTATTCGTAGAATTTCATCTGCGTGGCTCGCACTTCGCTATCCACCGAGGGATAGCCGGTGAGCATGATCACGCGCAGGCTGGGTTGAATCTGGCGCAGGATGCTGGCCGTTTGGAAACCGTCAATCTCCGGCATTCTCATGTCCACTAGAGCCACGTCACAGGGTTCCCCCCGCAGGCGTTCCATGGCTTCGCGCGCGTTGTGGGCCGTTACCACACTGTACCCGGCGCTATGCAAGTGTTCCACTAATCCCTCGACGACGAACACGTCATCGTCAACGACCAAGACCTTGGGTTGCATCATTGTGTCTCCTTTCATCCTTTCCATCTTTCCATAAGTTCATCCTTCGCTCTCAGAGTGAGTTTCTGCCTGCACAGGTAATTTCACCGTGAAGGTGGTGCCTTTGTTGAGTTCGCTCTGTACCTCGATGTGACCGCCGTGGTTTTCGATGTTCTTGCGAGTGACGTAGAGTCCCAACCCGCTGCCTTTGATCCCATTGTGCCAGTCTGAGAAGCCGATGCGGAATATCTTATCTTGCATGCGGGGATTGATGCCTACACCCGTATCGGAGATGTCAACGGCGATCCACTCGTCGCCCTCGCGTCGCGTGCGCACGGTGAGGGTACCACCCTCCGGCATCGCGCGTCCGGCGTTGAGCAGCAGGTTCAGGAAAGCGCGCTCGAGTTGGGGACGGCTGCCCATTACCGGGGGGATGTCCTCCCATTCCCGCACGATCTGGACCTGCGGATTGCCATAAGCGAATTCCTGGAGCAGCCGTTCCAGCATGCGGCGCAGGTCCAGCGGCTCCCAGCGCCATGTTTCGCGCGTGTCCCAAGCCATCGCTACCTGACCCAGGTCGTCGGCCAGGCTCTTGATGCGGGCCAGAATCTGGGAGATGATTTGGATGGCTTTTTCCCCTTCTTCGTTGCCTTCCACCAGGCGGGCCAGGGCGTTGACCCGCTGCGTGAGCACGAAGTAGGTTGTGCCCCCGATGTCGTGCCCTACCTCGCGGGCCAGGATACGCAGTTCTTCCTCGGCGCGCTGCTTGCGCCACTGCAAGTCCTGCCACTCAAAGCCCCGTTCGATGCGCACAATCCACTGGTCCAGCGGTTCCGATTTGTTGACGAAGTCCTTGGCTCCCCGGCGCATGGATTCGACTACATTGTCGTAGACGCCGTAGGCGCTGAGCATGATCACGTACACCCTGTCCAACAGATGGCGTTTTTGCAGTTCTTCCAGGACCTCCATGCCGTCCATGCCCGGCATGTTGATGTCCAGCAGGACCACATCGGCGGGGTCTGCTTCCAGTTTCTCCAGGGCTTCGGCGCCATTGGCAGCGCTGTCCACAATCCAGCCCTTCTCTGCAAAGCGCGGACTGCGCAAGAAGTCGGTCACTTCCTCGCGGAAGAAGGCTTCGTCATCTACGATCAGAATCTTTTTCGGTTCTGGTTTCATTGTGACTCCTCGTCCAGGGGCAGGTCCATGACGAAGCACACTTGATTCGCTTTGTCTGCTGACCAGCTTAGGGTGCCCCGATATTGGCGTTCCACGGTCTGCTGAGCCAGGGCCCACTCGAAGTGCAGGGGAGAGATGTCCTGATTGGCCGCCGTGGGTGGTTCCACTATGGCGGCCACGGCTTGCTTCAGGCCGGGATGGGTGCTACAGACTACGGTACGGACAGCTCGTTGTTGGTTTACGCTTTCGGTGCGAATTTCGATGAGGCCGCCGGCACCGCTCAGACCTTCCATCATCACCCGCAAGAGGGTCACGACTACGCCGAAGAGCTCATTAGGTTCGATGAAGAGGGGCGGTAGCTCTCCGTAGGAGACCCGCACTTCCACCTTCCACCGTCGGCGTTCGGCGGCCAGCCAGATCAGCGCTTCCCGGATCAGATGGTTCCAGTCGGTGGTGGCGCGGGTGAAACCCATCTGTTGCGAAAAGCGTACTAGATTAAGCAGCTTGTTGCTCACTTCTTCGATTTGCTTCTCAATCACGTCCAGACGGCGCAGCAAACGCGGGGCTTCTGTGGCCTGTCCGGCATGCTTCTCACTCAGGAGTTGCAGATCGCTTCGCAGGTTGGCCAGGGCCAGGCGGGCCACGGCCAGGGGGTTGGAGGTCTCGTGGGGGATGCGCTGCGCCAGTGTGCCGAAGGAAGCGATGCGCTGCATGCGCAGGGCAGTGACTCCCACTTCGCTCAGGGCACGAAGATAGCGCTCGCTCTCCAGGACGGCGGTGAGGGCGGTGCCCAGGAGGGAGAGGTATTCGTAGTCATCATCGGTGAACCAATCCCGGTGTCCGGGCGAGCTGGGGATTTTGTTGACCAGGGCCAGGACGCCGTGCACCTCCTCTCCCAGGATGAGCGGAATGCCCAGGAAGGAGCGGTATCTCTCGGAGGGGAGAAGGGCGGCCAGGGCGGCGGTCTGGGTGTCCTTTGGATCGGTGAGCCATTTCTTGGTCTGATCGCGCTCGCGGGCGCATATGGATTGCCCGCTGTCGGCGATGTAGCCGATGAGGCCCTCGCCCAGGCGGTAGGAGACGCGATCAATGGTTTCTGGGGGCAGGCCGCCGGCAGCGCGCAGGACCAGGCGATTGGTGTAGTTTTCATCGCGCAGGTAGAGTTGACAGGACTCAGCACGGTATCCCTGTTGCAGGCGGCTCACCACTTCGCTCAGCATCTCGTGCAGGGGGCGCCGTGGATTCAAGGTCGCGCTGATGTCCAACAGCAGTTGAAAGTAGCGAGCGCGGCGTTTTTCCTGCTCGTAGCGTTTGGAGTTCTCAATAGCGATGCTCACCGTTTGGGCGATATTGGTCAGCAGGCGCTCATCAGCCTCGCTGAAGTACTGGCCGTGTTTCTTGTCCGAGACGCGCAGCACGCCGATGACGGTGTGTCCATCGCGGCTCACAATCGGCACGCCCAGGTAGGCCTTACCCTGCCCGGAGGTGATTTCGGAGTACTTTTTGCTCCACTGCAAGTCGGCGGAAATGCTTTGTAGCTCTTCGCGGTCCATGACGTTGTTAATGCGCAGTGGTCGCCCGTGTTTGGCGATCCAGCCGGTGAGTCCTTCGCCCGGCAGGTATTCGATGCGCCGCTCTGGGGTGGCCTGGGTATCGTCCTGAAGGCCGGTGGTAGCCTGGAGGACGTAAGTGCCGGTGATGTCGTCTCGCAGAAACACCGATGACCCGCCCGCGCCTACCCGGTCGCGGGCGTAACGCACTACTCGCTCCATCAGGCGGTCTCGATCCAGCTCGCCGAAAATTTCCAGGATTGCCTGCTCAAATTCCATCGGTTTGCCCTTTCTGACTATTCTCACATCGTCGTCGGCCCACATATTCTAATCTGTCCTCAAGTAGATGTCAAATTGCGAAAAAACACAAGCCGTACAGTTAGCCCCAAGCCGCGCGGGGCTGAAGTCCGCACGCTGAGAGGGCGAAGCCCCCCTTCGACGGGTTCAGGATATGCTTCAGAACTGGACTGAGTAGGGCGGGGCCATGCCCCGCCGCATCTGTGTCGGACCACGGGCCCGACCTACTTGGGGTGGCTTGTAACTGAAGCATGTACTAATCTGGTCCTCAAGTAGATGTCAAATTGCGAAAAAATATGGTATAATAGTTTTGGTGTTGACGGGGTGGTACCGCGACACACATATCGCTAAGGAGGCAATGATGTCCACAAACAAGACGACAACCACGATAGTGATCGCCCTGGTAGGGCTGATTGCTGCCTTCTGTGGGTGTTTTTTCAACTTTTTCGGGGTGCTGTGGGTGTGGGCGGCTTTTGGCCCGCAGGAGGCCAACCCCGGTGGCCGTCTGGTGCAGGGGATTGTGATGCTCGTCGTCGGCTTGCTCATCTGGGGCGGGGCGGCGGTGGGTATCTATTTCCTGTGGCGCAGGATGCAACCCCCGCCGGAGCAGAAGATAACCGTGGAGCAGAAGATTGATCTCACAGGGGAGATTGATCTGGAGAAGTTGAAGTGTCGGAACTGCGGTGCGGAGCTGGATAAAGACAGTATTACCGTAGCCGAGGGGGCGGTGGTTGTCTCCTGTCCTTATTGTGGCACGTCCTATCAGATGGTGGAGGAGCCGAAATGGTGAAAGTGGCGGGTTGCAGGCTGCAAGTTGCGGGTTGTCGGTGAGGAGGTAGCTGATGAAGAAGCGCATGATAGTCGCTGTCTTGGTCGTGTTGCTGGTGGTGCTGTCTACGGGGGAATGGGCTCTGGTGCTGGCGCAGGACCTCAGTTTCTCCCTGGATAGGAACATCTCTCATGTGTACATCAACAAGGATGGCTCGGCGGATATCGAGTATGAGTTGACGTTCACCTGCGATCGCGGGGCGGACCCCATTGACATCGTGGATGTGGGTATGCCTAATAGCAGCTACGACTTGTCCACCGCCGTGGCGACCATCAACGGGCAACCGGTGGCCAAAATCGCCAAGTCGGAGTACGTCAACCCGGGCATCGAGGTGCATCTGGGCAGGTATGCCATCCAGCCGGGAGAGCGGGGCACGGTGCGGGTGCGCATCAACGTGGCCGAGATGGTCTATCCCGACAGCGAGGATGAGGAATACGCCAGCGTGGAGTTTTGGCCCACGGCCTTTGGCAAGGATTTCGTGCATGGGACTACGTACTTACAGGTGAATTTCCACTTTCCGCTGGGGGTCACCAGTGAGGAGACCCGCTGGCATTATCAGGAGTTCACCTCGTGGGATGTGCAGGATGATCGGATTGTCTTCACCTGGACGAACGAGGCTGCCGAGGGGTGGAAGCAGTACAAGTACGGCGTCTCTTTCCCGCGAAAGTACGTGGACACGGTCTACAAGCCGCCAGCGTTCAACACTTCAATCTTTGGACGATTGACCGATGCCCTGTGCAACAGTCCTCTCTGCTGTTTCTTTGCCTTCGGCCTGCTGTGGGTCGGTGTGGTGGCGCTGGGTAGCGTGCAATCGCGGCGTCGGCGATTGAAGTATCTGCCGCCGACGCTGGCTGTGGAAGGAGTGGGTATCAAACGCGGTCTGACGGCCGTGGAGGCGGCCATCCTGCTGGAAACCCCGCTGAACAAAGTGCTGACCATGATCCTCTTCGGCCTGCTGAAGAAAGGGGCGATCAACGTGGTCTCCGATAAGCCCTTGCGCCTCAAGGTGACCGCGGAAAAGCCGGAGGGGCTGCGGACTTATGAGGAGCAGTTCCTGGCAGCGGTGAAGAAGGACGGCACTCTGTCCGAGCAGCGCCTGCGGAGGATGATGATAGACCTGATCAAAGAGGTCAACAACAAGCTCAAAGGCTTCAGTCGCAAGGAGACGGTGGCCTACTACAAAGATATTGTGCGCCGCGCGTGGGAGCAGGTGCAGGCTGGCGAAACCCCCGAGGTGCGCTCCAAGCGCTTCGATGAGGGGTTAGAGTGGTTGATGATGGACAAGGAGTACGACGAGAAGACCGAGCGCACCTTCCGCGAGGGGCCGGTGTTCCTGCCGACGTGGTGGTGGTATTATCACCCGTGGCGGGCGGCGACTGCTTCTTCAGGAGGGGGCCGAGGGCGTTCATCCTCGGCGGGCACGGGCGGCGGCAAGCCGGTCACCTTGCCCACGTTGCCCGGTGCGGCCTTTGCCAGCACGGTGGTCAGTGGCATTGAGGGCGTGGCCGACCGGGTGGTGAGCAGCGTGGAGAGATTTACCGGCGGGGTGACCAAGGTGACCAATCCGCCGCCGGTGAGCACCAGGTCCAGTGGGCGAAGCAGCAGCGGAGGCTGTGCCTGCGCCTGCGCCTGTGCCTGTGCGGGTTGCGCCTGCGCCTGTGCGGGTGGGGGGAGGTAGGCGCGCTGGCAACAAGCGAGGAGAATGATTCGATGAACGCTATCCGCATTTTCACCAGATCGGAAAAGGACGGTGAATTGCTGCTCCAGAATCTGCCTGTGAAAAAGGGACAGGCTGTGGAAGTAATCGTTCTCACTGAGGGAATAGCCGATGAAACGGCTCTGATCCTCTCAGCGCTTCAGCATGATCCTGGTTATGCCTTTCTGCGAGATCCGGCTGAGGACCTCTACACAGAAGCGGATGTGCGAGAGGTGACTTGATGCCACGGCGTGGTGAGATTGTGTTGGCCCGTTTTCCTTTCACCGACAGGGTGGGCACCAAGATTCGCCCGGTGTTGGTGCTGGCGGAAGTTCCAGGGCCATATCGTGACTTTGTGGGCGAGGTTCTTTGGTAGGGAGGTTGGTGCGTCTCTTGCAAAAGGGTACTCTGGGAAAAGAGCATCAGGAGGAAAAATGACCCTGTTCAATCGTTTCAAGGATTGGTTTAGCCGGCCCGAGCCGCTGAAGCCGGGCATCTATCACTATCGCACTGCGCCGGACGCCGAGGAGCGCTTCCGTCTGCACCTGCGGGTGGAGCCGGACGGGCATGGCATTCTGGTCGTCAACGCGGCCAAGGTGTTGCATCTCAATCAGACGGCCGCCGAGTGGGCCAAGCTCATCGTGGAAGATGTGCCGCGCGAGGAAGCTATCAACATCATGCGCCGGCGTTATCGCGTGGACAGGCAGACCGCCGAGGCCGACTATGATAAGTTATATGATACCATTTTCACCCTGGCGCGCACGGACGAAATCTGCCCTGTCACTTACCTGGATGTGCAACGCATCGAACCCTTTGAGACGCCGGTGAGCGCTCCGTATCGCATGGACCTGGCGCTCACCTATCGCTGTAATGATAACTGTGGCCATTGCTACGTGGGGCGTGCCAAAGACTATCCGGAGCTGTCTACCGAGCAGTGGAAACGGGTCATAGATCGCTGTTGGGAGTTGGGTATCCCGCATATCTGCTTCACCGGCGGGGAGGCCACTCTGCGCGATGATTTGCGCGAGCTCATCGAGTACGCCGAGGACGTGGGCGTGGTCACCGGTCTGCTGACCAACGGGCGTCGTCTGAGCGATCGGGCCTATCTGGACAGCCTGCTGGAAGCGGGGCTGGACCACATTCAGATCACCATTGAGTCCCACGACGAGGCCGTGCACGATCGCATGGTGGGGGCCCGAGGCGCGTGGCAGGAGACGGTGCAGGGCATCAAGAACGCGGTGGAGGCCGATGTGTACCTGATGACGAACACGACCCTGACGGACTTGAACACGGCGGACATCGAAAAGACCGTGGCTTTCATCGCTGAGTTGGGCGTGCGCACCTTCGCCTGCAATGGACTGATCTACGCCGGCAAAGGGCGGGATGTGGGCATCGGCATCCCGGAGAAGGACCTGGAGCCCATTCTGGACAAGGTGCAACAGGCGGCGCGAGCTCACAGCTTGCGTTTGATCTGGTACACCCCCACGCGCTATTGTGAGTTCAATCCTCTGGAGAAGGAGCTGGGGGTGAAAGGCTGCACTGCGGCTCTGTACAACATGTGTGTTGAGCCCAATGGTGATGTCATCCCCTGCCAGAGTTACTACCAGTCCCTGGGCAACATTCTCTCCGACCCGTGGGAGAGCATCTGGCATCACCAGGTGGCCGAGAGCTTGCGTAACCATACCTGGCTGCCCTCCGAATGCACCGAGTGTCCAGATGTCGCCATTTGCGGGGGCGGGTGTCCCCTATACGCCAATGAAGGGGAGTACCTGTGCGTCGAAAGCCAGTCAACGGCTCCCTAGAAAGCGATGAGGCATGGGGGACGGTCAGTTTGATCGCTGCCAATGGCTACCTCGACAATGGCGGATTTGCAGAAGCCGCCTTCACTCGGCGTCATTCTGAGGAAATCTCGTTCGTGGTCAGCAGGGTTCCCTGACTCATCAGGAACGAGACCCTTCGCTTCGCTCAGAGTGACATAATCTCTAATGTGGACATCTAGTCACCTGACAGTCTGAAGATGCCATTGCAGAAAGGTGCTCCGCGCCACCCTTGGGGCGGTAGTCATCCTGAGCGGAGTGAGTCCCGAAGCGGCAGCGGAGGGACGAACGTAGTCGAAGGATGACGCAAGAGCGAGCCCCGCATCCTTCGACTCCGCTGCGCTCCGCTCAGGATGCTCCCTCGTGGCCGCGAGGCTGCTTTGGGGCCTCTTGCACCCTGCGCAGCGACACTTGGGCAAAACTGTCGGGTAGCTAAATGTGACGTTGCCAAGGTAGTTACGCTACGCCAGTTTAACCGCTATGAGGAGGAGCGCAATCCTGAGGTGCTGGGGGGAGGTTGTGGACAATCGAAGTCATGATCTGAGCACAGGAGGCTTGCGGTGACAGTAGAAGAAAAAACAGAACACGATCCCACCTCCGATCTGGATCTGCCCAATGCTTATATGCGCTGGGCCATCCTGGCCGTCGAGGAGGTGGCGGGCAAACGGGGGGTGGACATCATCCTCCGCGAGGCGGGGTTGGGCCATATGGTGGACAACTATCCCCCTCAGAACATGAATATGGATGGCTTGAAATACGCTGATTACAGCGCGCTGAATGCGGCGATATTGAATTTCTATGGACGCGCGGGCAAGAGCTTCGCCATGCGCATAGGTCGCATCTCGGCGCGCTATTCTATTCAGGAGGAGTCGGCTCTCTTTGGCTTTGCCGGATTGGCGCTGAAGTTGCTGCCGACCAACATGCAGCTCAAGCTGGGTTTGCAGAACATGGTCAGCGGGTTTCGCAAATTGGCCGCCCAGAAGGGGCAAACGCTGGACCTGGAGATTGTGGAGGAGCCCGATAAGTTCAAGTACATCTCGCGGGCCTGTCCTAATTGCAATGGCAAGGTCTCCGATAAACCGATGTGTTGGGTCTTCATCGGCGTGTTACGCGAGGGCGCTTCCTTCGTCACCGGCGGTAAAGAGTTCGAGGTGAAAGAAACCTCGTGTATGGCCGTTGGCGATGATGCCTGTGTTTTTGAGATCAGCAAGACGCCTTTGCCGCAATGAGCGCTACCCGGCTTCTCAGTGTGGCCGAATGGGATGAGCAGTTCGGGCGTCAGGCGGCCTGGACGCGAGCTGTGCGCTCCCAGCTTTACCGGCGGGTGAATTTGTTACGCGCGGCACGGGTGCTGGACGTGGGCTGTGGCACTGGCGTGGTGACCGAGGAGTTGGCGACCCGGACACGGGGTACGGTGATCGGCGTGGATGTGGACGCGGCGATGATTGCTGCCGCCCAGTCGCGGGGTGGACGGGCGGAGTACCGCCTTGGTGACGCGCGTCAGCTTGACTTTCCAGATCGCTATTTCGATGTCGTGGTCTGTCACTTCCTGCTGATGTGGGTGGACGACCCGGCCCAGGCCGTGCGCGAGATGGGCCGGGTGACCCGGCCAGGGGGCGCGGTGCTGGTCTGCGGGGAACCGGACTACGGCGGGCGGGTGGACTGGCCTGACTTGCCCATCGGCCAATGGCAGGCGACGGCTTTGCAGCGCCAGGGGGCGGATCCTTTCATCGGGCGCAAACTGCGCGCCCTGTTCCGGCAGGCGGGCTTGGACGCCGAGGTAGGGGTCATCCCCTCGTTGTGGGACACGGCGGCCCTGCGGGACAATTTCGAGGCCGAGTGGGCGCTGCTGGCGCGGGATGTGCAGGGCCTGGTGGACGAGGCGACGTTTCAGTGGGCACGGGACGCGGCGTGGCAGGCTGTCGAGGATGGCACGCGGCTGGTGTTCATGCCCGTGTTCTATGGGTTGGGTCGGCGGGGGTGAGCTTTCGGATCAGGGATACAAAAGGTAGCGGCGGTCGGCCCTTCGGCGGGGCTCAGGACAGGCCCTGTCCGCTGTAAGGCCGACACCCTTCGCTTCCACTCAGGACGCAGCAGCGGATGGCCGCTACGCTCCTGCACCAATTCCACAAGGAGGCTATTGATGAATGCACTAAACACTAGACTCGGATCAATTGCTGTCGTGACCGGGTTGGCCGCGACCCTGTTACTGGGGTTAATGCTTGGTGGTCAGCCAACGGCCTCGCCTGTGCTGGCTCTCTCCACACCCCCACCTTTACCAGGCGAAGGGAGGTACACCATCGCCGCTGCAGAGAAATTGCCCCCCGTACCGGATGCCCGTCCCCGGTCTGTATCTGGGCAAGCCCTTGGCACCACTATCATGAGTGAAGACTTTGAGGGCGATTTTCCCACCTCGTTATGGGACGTGAGTGATACCTACGCTGGCGACGGGTTGGAGTATTACTGGGGCAAGGATGATTACCGCCCTCACGGCGGTACTTATAGCGCCTGGTGTGCCAGGGGAGGTGCTAATGGATTAGACCCCGAATTCAACAACTATCCTAACTATGCCAGCTCGTGGATGGTGTACGGGCCATTTGACCTCAGCGATGCAGTGGCAGCCGAGCTGACTTTCTATTACTGGAATGTCTCAGAGCAGGATTATGACTATCTATTCTGGGGCGCTTCGGTGGATGGCTCGCAGTTCTATGGGCAGGCGACGGACGGGAATTCTAATGGGTGGCAACAAGTCATCTTTGATTTGACCGACGTTTATACCCTGGGTGATGTGACCGGTCAGCCTCAGGTGTGGATTGGCTTCCAGTTCTACAGCGATTCGTTCATCACTTATGCTGGCGCCTTTTTGGACGACATTGTGCTCACCAAAAGCACGGAGAGCTATGTGGGTGGTAGCGTCTATCTGCCGGCGGTGTTCAAGAGCTATCCTCCCTCCGATAAATACGCTGTCATCGTGGGCGTGGCCGATTTCCAGTGTGCCAACAATCTCAACTATACCGACGACGATGCCCGCGACTTTCGCCAGACGCTTATAGACTATGGCGGGTTTGAGAGCGAGAACATCTACATGTTGATTGACAGCCAGGCTACCAAATCGGCGATCCGCAATGCCATCACGGATTGGCTGGATTCGCGGGAGGGCTCTGATTCCCTGGTAGTCATCTTCTACTCTTCCCATGGCACATCGGCCAGTGGACATGAGTATCTGGTGGCCCATGATAGTTGCTATCTGAGCCAATGCATTCGCGATGACGAATTCGACGGCTGGCTGGACAATCTGGAATCCCAGGAAGTAGTGGTCATTGTGGACACCTGCTACAGTGGGGGCATGATAGCCAGCGGAGTCCCGAAAGGTTGCCAGGCTCGTTGTGGTTCTTTCCGGCCCGTGGACGCGGGGGAGACGACGGTACTGGCGGGCGATGGTTTCACCAAGGATGTGAATCAAGAGGGGCGCATCGTGATGACGGCTTGCGCGGATGATGAGACTAGCATTGAGCTTGGTCCCCCTTATGGGCATGGCCTTTTCACCTACTACTTGCTGGATGGATTGACCAAATCGTCGGTGGACACGAGCGGTAACGGCTGGGTCTCGGCGGAGGAGGTGTTCCCCTATCTCTATCCGCGGGTGGTAAGTGTCAACTCTGACCAGCACCCGCAGATGACGGATGATATTGCCGGGGAGGTGGATCTCACTCAACCATGAAGCGGGAGAGCAACCCAGGAGCAGGTTGGTGCGTATATATAGGTGCGACGCACTTCCAAAGTGCGTCGCACCTGAAATTATGAGGGAGGGGGACTATGGGAGAAAGACGTAGAGTTAGCCTAGTGGGGCCGGTGCTACTCATTGGTTTGGGATTGCTGCTCCTGGCCAACAATTTCGGACTGCTGCGGGGCAACGTGTGGGCAGTAGCCTGGCGATTTTGGCCCTTGGTGCTGATACTGCTTGGTCTGGAGATTCTCGTCGGGCGGCAATCTTCCTGGGCCTCGGCCCTCATCGCCGTCGTTGGACTGTTGCTCATCGTGGGTTTAGTGCTGGCGGCCATCTACTGGGGCTGGGGCGTGGGGCAGACAAGGGGCGTCACCGAGCGCGTGATTCAGGAGATGGCGGGGGCGGAGAGCGCCACCGTGACCCTCGATTTCCCCGTCGGCGATTTACGGGTTCGCGCCCTGGGCGATTCCTCTGACCTGATGGAGGCGCGTGTCAGCGGTCTGCCAATGGAACATCGGTATGAGGTCACGGCCGGGAGCGGCGATCTGCGGCTGGAGAGTGAGGGAGAAGGCTTCTTGTGGTGGCCTGATGCTGCGGTGGAAAACGCGTGGGACATCGCTCTCTCGCCCCGGGTGCCACTGGCCCTGGACGTGGATACTGGGGTTGGTCAGGCCATGCTGGACCTTTCCGACTTGCAGGTGACCGATTTTTCTCTCGACGCCGGGGTGGGAAGTGTGCGCGTGGTCATGCCGGCGGCGGGGCAGGTGCAGGCTGTGGTGAAGGCTGGCGTGGGTGAGGTTGTGCTGGAAATCCCTCAGGGCGTGGCGGCGAATATTGAGGCCGATGTGGGCCTCGGTGGCTTGAGCGTTGATGAAAGCCGCTTTCCCCGGGTGGGACGGTACTACCGGTCGCCGGACTATGCGACGGCAGACCATCGCCTGGACCTGCGAATTGACGGCGGGCTGGGGGTGATCTCCGTCCGTTAGTTTCTGATCTCTCACGCTGACCCGCAGTGGCACTGCGGGTCATAAAATCTCGCGGAGTACAACTCCACGAGATCGGGGAGTCGTGGATAGAGGGGGTGTGCGTCAGAGGCGGCGGGTAGGGCTCTC
>JACIWR010000078.1 GCA_014360845.1 Anaerolineae bacterium | reverse complement strand
CACCCAGCGCCCCGGCCACCAGTAGAGCCGCAGCACGTTGCGCCCGTACGCTCCGCCGCAGCCCGCTGACCACCAGGTACAGCACTGCAGGCACGACGGCCACGATGTCATAATGGGCCAGGGCCCCGCTGCCCAGCAGCAGCCCCGTGAGAACGAGGTCAGTCTTATCGCCCTCGGTGCGAAATCGCTCGCAGCATAGAAGGGCCAGCGTGCCCAGGCCGAAGACGAAGCTCTGATACTGCACCACGCGCCCAAAGGCAATGAAGAAGCCGTTAATGGCCAGCAGCGCCGTGGCGCTCAGGCCCACCGCGTCGTTGAACCAGCGTCGGGCCAGCAAGTAAACGCCTAGCAGCGCCGTCAGGCTCATCAGGGCAAAGGGGAAGCGGGCCTGCGCCTCGTTGATGGTGCCCGTCAGCAGCCAGAAGCCCATGGGCAGCAACGCTTCCAGAGGCCCCTTGTGCTGTTTGAACAGGGCATCCTCCTGGCCCTCGATGGCCTGCGCGGCGTGCATCATCACCCGCGCCTCATCGCCCTGAAACTCGGCATAATCCAAATTGGTCAGGCGATAGAAGGCGGCCAGGATCAGGAGCGCGGCCAGGACGAGGAGTACCTTGCCCCCGACCTTCCCCTTCTCCTCCCCCTTCGGGAGAAGAGAGGAGGGACGCAGAGTTGAGGGGGTGAGGTACACCCCCCAGCCCAGCAAGAGCAGGATCAGCAGATCGTAAGCGGCCAGGGCCAGACCGAGGGACATCTTGCCCGGCCAATAGTGGAGAAGAAGGGTGAGCGGTGCAGTGACGGCGAAGCCCGCGCCCACGCTCAAGGCCGTTGTTTCCAGGAGGGCTAAGGTGCGACGCACCTGGCGCACCTGGAGCGCCAGGCCGGGCAGGACGCACAACAAAAGCAGCGCCGCCCCATAGCGCAGCGGCGTGTAGCTTGTGAAGAGGATAACTGCGTTAGCCAGGATCGTACCAGCAACGATCCACAACTCCAGACGCTTCCAGTTCATGACTCCTCACACAACCAGCACCGCCTGTGCAGGTGCGATGCACTTTGGAAGTGCGTCGCACCTGGCACCTATCGCACCGTGATCGCAGTCTCCAGCAGTACCCGGTCATCGGGCAGGCGTGAGCCGTCGGCGGCGAAAATCGGCAGGCGCAGCACTGTCGCCGGGTCGTACATCCCCACCTCGATGTGATACTCCCCCGCCGGCGCGTCCTCATCTACCGCAAGGCGATACTCGTCCACGACGATTTCTCCCTCCAACCAGCTCGTCGTCGGTGCCGCCCCGCCCTGCGGCGGACTGTCCACCTGACCGCGCACCTGCCCGCCCGCGTCCAGAAGATGGGTGAACACCGTGTAGCTGACCTCCAACGGCGACTCACAGCGCCAGTACAGCGTCAGCCTCACCTCATCGCCGGGCGCGACCTCGGTCTGCGGCAAGTCGTAACCGAGAAGCCTCACCTCACCCCCCGCCCCCAGACGTAGGTCCAGAGGGTATTGCGGCTCGCCGGGCAATTCGAAGCGATGCACGCGCCCCGTCACCTCCAGGGGAGCCAGGTCGAAATCACCAGGGGACAGGGACTCTTCGCCGTCGAGCACGGTCATCACCAGCCGGTACCGGCCGGCGGGCACATCCGCACCAACCCGCAGATCATACAGGACGTGCAGCACCTCCCCCGCTGCCCACTGGCTGGTGGGATATGAGCAGAGGGGCAGCACGGTCGCCCAGACGGCCTGCCCATCCGAGTCCTGTAGCTGAAAACGCAGCGCATAATCCCGCTCCGGACGCGCCCGACCACGCCAGAACAAGCCCAGCGTCACCGTCGCTCCGGCATCCACCCGATGCGCCAGATTATAACCCAGGAGCTCCAGCTTCTCGTCCCAGACCTGCGCGAGGCGATGGGAGATGAACAACTCCTCTATCGCCGGCTGCTCCTTCGCCGGGAGCACTTCAATCTCCTCCACCTGGTAAGCCGTGCCCAGCGGTAACCCCTGCGTATCCAACACCGCCAACCGCCCGCTCTGGCCCGGCTTGCTCACCACCACCATGAGCCGGTACTTTCCCGGAGGCAGGCCGCCCTCCAGAGACATACGAACCTCCGCCTCGGCCACGTCCCCCGGCGACCAGGCCGAAGTGGGGAAAAGGGCATCATTCACCAGCAGAGCCCCACCCCCACCCGCCCCGCGTAAGTGCCCCTCTTCATCCAGGAGATTGACGAACACCGTGTAATCGTCAGCCATAGAGGTCAGTGTCCGCCAGCGCAATACCAGACGTATCTGGCCGGGATAGGCTACGTCCGGCGTCAGTAGAACGTGATCCACCAGCGCCAGTTGCCCACCGAAATTCGCCTCGAAAGTCTGCTCTGGGGCTTGAAAGTGGGTCCGCGGCGGCAACTGATAGAGCGCCACCGTCAGCGCGCCCACTTTTTCCTGGGAAACGAGTTCCGCCCCCGCCGCCAGTTGACCGGCAATATACTTCTTCACGATAGGTGAGGCATGGGGGTAAGAAACATACCACAGCCGCTGTCGCCCCTGAGCCAATTCGTTCAAGGTGCGGGCCACGGTGGCCGCGTCGTCGCTGGCGGCGAAGACATGAGACGGCAATGCGCCCTTGTAGTCCCGCCCCGCCGCGTCGAAGACAATCACGTCGCCGGGTTGCGCGCGTTCCGTCACATAGTCGTCCACCTGCCGGTACGCCGTGTTAGCGTACACCCGTGTGTAATCCAGGTTGCCCAAGCGCACAGTGTACACCAGTTCCGCCCCGGCCAACCACTCGTTGAGCGCATCCCCGTTGACCTGGAAATCGCCGACGCTGACCACCAGATAATCCACCAGAGGCAAGGTCTCCTCGCTCAACGGCACGCTCCGCCCCGCGAACAGGGGGGCAAAGTGAGGCATGGCACTGGCGGCCACGGACAGGGTCTCGGCCCCTTCCAGGCTGTTTAAATAGGTCGCTGCCTGATCCACTCCCTCTCCCCAGCCCACGGGCAGAACCCGGGCCGCCACCCGTGGACCGCCCAGTAGAGGGTTCTCATAAGCCAGGTAATACGGCGTATAAGGCAGACAGATCGCAGCCTGCAAAAGAACCAGGCCGGCCAGCGCCCCAATCTGCCAGCGCGCGGATAAGCGCCGGACCAGCCTAACCAGGCCCACAGCGGCTACCAACTCCAGCGCGGGGAAGATGGGCAGAAGATAGCGGTCGAATTTCTTGGTCGGCGGGGTCATGAAGACAATGAATAGCACGGCGAACCCCAGGAGAGCGAGCAGAGACAACCGCTCACCTGACATCCAGCGCGCCGTCCTGCGCCGCAGAAGCAGGGGAAGCGCGGCCAAAACACCCAACCAGACGAGGGGGCTGGTGCGAAAAGCCAGAGCCACGGGATAGAACAAAGCGCCAGGATCAAAAGCCGTTCTACCCCAGAAGAAAACGGGGCGAGACGAGGACCCCGCGTGGCGGTTCACCGTGCCGAAGATGAGGTCCAGTGCCGCGGTGGGGGCGGTCCACATGGCCGGGTAGAGCACGAAGAAGACGAGCACAGCCACCGTCAGCCACAGGAGCAACGCCCCGACCAGGCGCAATGCCTGGCGAGGATACCTGTCGGGCCGAGAAAGAAAAGCGACGGTGAGCAACAGGGCCGTGAAGGGCGCCAAAAACACCGCTGGCGCTTTGGTGAGCATGGCCAGGCCCGCCAACGCACCTGAGAGAGCCATCCAGCGCCACAAGCTCCCCTCCACCAGAGCGATGAGCAAGGCCAGCAGCGACAGAGTCATAAAGCTGGCGGTGAGAGCATCTACGTGCAACACCGCCGACAACCCCACTGCGAAGGGGTCCAGGGCCAACAGCAAGCCCCCCACCAGGGCTACCCGTTGTCCCCACAGCCGCCGGGCCAACAGATAGATGCCCACCACAGCCAGCGAGGTGAGAATCGCCACCGGCAGACGACCCGCCCCCAGGAAAAAAACCAGGTGCTTGAGAGCGAGCCCATTGCGAGGATCGAACCAGGCCAGACGGGTCAGCCAGGTCAGGTGCTCGGCAGCAGCGTCGGGGGCGGTGAGACGGCGCAACAGAACGCCCACCATACCGCACCACATGGTCGTCACCCCCGGATGACCGGCCTGCACGGTCTGCGCCCAATGGCCGCTCGCCAGCGCCGAAAGGAAGCGCGTGGAACGGTACACCCAGGCCAGCTCATCCGAGGTGACGAAGCGAGCGCAAGCCGCCACCAGACGCGGTACCAGGGCCAGGAAAAAGAGTCCTACATTCACCAGGTGCGACGCAATTGCGAAGTGCGTCGCACCTGGCCGTCCCTCACGGTTACCCAAGATAACCTAACCCCCGCAGGCGCTCCTCGATCTCTGCCTCCTCCTCGGAGGAGAGCACATGCTCCTCCCGCGAGCCCAGCGTTGCCGCGACCTGATAACGCACCGCGTGCGTCGCCTCGAAAGCCGGTTCGAAAATGTCGTGCAACACCTGCCCGTCCATATCATCGGGCACAGCTTCGCCCATCAGATGCAGAAGGGTGGGAGCCAGGTCCATAATGCGCGCCCCCTGGATCACCGTCCCGCGCTTGAGCATCGGCCCACGAGCCAGGAAAATCCCGTTGGCGCGATGACAACCGGAGTCCCCGCGAATCTGCTCGGTAATGATACGATTGTTGGTAGCGAAAAGAGGGCAGGCGATGTAGCGGTACCCGTCCAGCACCAGGTGGAGGTCAGGACCATGTTCACAGTACGGGCCGACACACACCTGCTCGCGCGTCAGCACGCGGCTGACCAGGGGAGCACCGGTGGTCGGGTTGCGCAGAGTGTGCAGGACCTCAATCACCTGTTGTCGCACGGCCTCGTATTCCTCCGGAGGAACGATGCCTCGGGGCTGTCGCCCCTTGAGATTGATGTACACCTGGCCCACGTGCCCGATGGAGTAGGCCCTGGTTCGGGACCAATCCACGTCGGCAAAAGAGAGGAAACGGTCCATCATCTTGTTGCGAACCCGCTTGGAGACTTTGACGGTGATGTTCTGCAAACCCAGGCGGGCCAGCCAACCGTACACCGCCGAGGGGGTCAAGCCCAGCCGGAACAGCGCATACTTCAACTGAGTCACCGGATCGCGCTTGAGGTGCAACAGCCCGGTCTGCAGAAATAGCACGTTGAGGTTCACCATTCCGTGCAAGGGGCCAAAGCCGTGATCGGACATCAGCACTACGGTCACGTCATCATCCGCCTGGGCCAAAATCTCCCCCACGGCCTGGTCCACCTTCTGATAGCCGTGCAGGATGGCGTCTCCATAGAGAGCGGCCTTCTGCGGATCGTGCCCCGGATGCGTGGGGTCCATGTGTCGCCACAAAGCGTGCTGCAGCAAATCCAGGGCCAGAAAGTGAACCATCATGAAATCCCAGGGCTGATCCGTCATCAAGCGCAGCGCATAGCGCATCCTCTGCTCGATGAGATTGTCAATGTCGGCGATAAAGGCGTCCTCGTTGCCATCCTTGTACTGAATATCGGGCACGATGCGATAAGGGCCCAACTCCTTCTCATAGGCGCGGAGAAAGCCGGGCGGATAGGTGCACTCCGCCCCTCGCGGCGATAACAGGCCGGTGATGATAAGCCCGTTGACCGGACGCGGGGGATAAGTGACGGGCACGTTCATCACTCCCACCCGCCGGCCTCGCGCCGACAGAATCTCCCAGATGGTCGCCCCGTCAATGCTGGCCCCGTTCACCAGGTCGAACTGGCCCTGGTGTTCGCGGATGTAGTCGAACACGCTGTGCCGGCCCGGGTTCTTCCCGGTCATGAAAGTGGGCCATGCCGGCGAGGTCACCGGCGGTACGGTGGATTCCAAATCGCCGCTGACCCCTTCGGCCAGCAGGCGTCGAAAAGTGGGCAGTTTACCTTGGGCCGCCCAGGGGCGGATGAGGTCAAAAGTGGCTCCATCCAGTCCTATCACCAGAACTCTTGATTCCGTTGTCATAAGCTAATTAACCTTCCTTGTGAGACTGAGGTGCTTCGATAATCTCACGAATGACGTAGATTGTCTTGTCTTGGGTTTCATGATAAGTGCGTACCACCAGCTCACCCAACAAGCCCATGGTCAACAACTGGATACCCACCATAATGAGCAAAATGGCCAACAAGAGCAGGGGGCGATCGCCAATACTCCGTTTGAGCACCAGTTTGACCACCGACAGGTAAGCGGCGATGATAAAACCACCGCCGAAGGCCCCCAACCCCAACAGACCAAACAACTGCATTGGCCGCGCGGAATAGCTCAACAAGAAGCGCACCGTGAGCAAGTCCAGGATGACGCGCAGTGTACGCGAGATGCCATACTTGGACTTACCCCGCTGGCGGGGATAGTGCCGCACGGGAATCTCCGCCACCCGCACCCCCATGTAGCTGGCCAGGGCCGGGATGAAGCGATGCAGTTCCCCGTAGAGACGCACATTTTTGACCACGTACCAATCGTAGGCCTTCAGGGAGCAGCCATAATCATGGAGATGCACTCCCGTCACCCAGGAGATGAGTCGGTTGGCGATCATGGAGGGCAATTTGCGAGTGATGAAGGGGTCTTGGCGATGCAGCCGCCACCCGCTGACCACGTCGTAGCCCTCGGCCATCTTGTCCAGTAGCAGGGGGATGTCGGCGGGGTCGTTTTGCAGGTCGGCGTCAATGGTGATCACCGTCTGCCCCCGCGCCAGGTCGAACCCGGCAGCGAAACCGGCGGTCTGTCCGAAGTTACGGCGGAAACGTACCACCTTGAGATGCGGGTCCTCCGCCACCAAAGACCTCAAGAGCTTGCCGGTGCCATCGGTGCTGCCGTCATCCACGGCGATGATCTCGTAGCTGAGCCCCAGTTCGTCCAGTACGGTGCGTAACCGAGAGTGAAGCTCGGCCACGTTCTCTACCTCGTTGTAGATAGGAATCACTACCGAAAGGTCTAAATCCGGTACAGTTCTAGATTGCGAATCCATTACCACATTTCCCCGTTAAGTTATGGTAAGTTATGGTCAGGTGGACAGGGCTTGTCCTGAGTCCTGGCGAAGGGCCGTCCGCCACTACGTCACGTACTCGTGTGCAGGTGTAGCGGCGGCCCGCTGTGGCCGCGTTCACGGGCGCACAGGGCTTGTCCTGAGTCCTGGCGAAGGGCCGTCCGCCACTACGGCGGGCGACGCGGCTCAAGAGACATAACCTAAAGCCCGCAAGCGCTCCACTACCAACTCCTCATCCTCGGCAGAATAATCCTTACTCTGAGAATCGCTGGGCCCTGCGCCCTCCCCCCAGGTCACCGGGTGAGCAGCACGGTACTCGGCGGTGAAAGCCTCCTCCAGCACGCGCCCATCCATATCACCGGGCACAGGCAACCCAAGAGCATAGAGCACCGTGGGAGCGATGTCCACAATGTGCGCCCCGTTCAAAACCCGCCCGGCCTCCAGCCCCGGCCCGTACATGATGAGCACCCCATCCATGTTGTGGTGACCGGTCTGGCCGTAGCTGGGCTCCACCACGCGGTTGGAGCCAAAATCGGCGTGACCGAAAGAGACGTACTTGGCCCGGTCGGTGTGCAAAATGAGGTCGGGAGCGAAGTTCAGACGAGCGCCGTGGTAGATTTCCTCGCGGCGATAAGCGCGGAAGATCACCGCATCGCCGGTCTGCGGGTCGTGCAGGGCCAGAGCCTCGCGGATAATCTGATCGCGGACGGCCTCGTATTCCTCGCCCGGCTCGATCACGCCCTGGGGACGCTGTCCCCGGACGTTGAGGTAGACCTCGCCGAAGTTGCCCACCGAAAAGGCGCGGGTGCGACTCCAATCCAAATCATCGAAGGAGAGAAAGACCCGTCGCAGCAGACCCCGCCCCCGCCCCCGCTTCACATTTTTCCGCAGCCGGCTCAGACGCAACAGGGTGACCAGGCGCAACACGTTCACCGGAGTAAAGCCCAGATGAAACGCCGCGCGCTTGAGCAGGGTCCACGGGTTGCGTTTGAGCTTGAGCAATCCCAGCTTGAGCAGCCAATTGTTGATGTGGAAGAAGCGATGGAAGGAGCCAAAGCCGTGATCGGACATCAGCACCACCAACGTGTCCTCCCCGGCCAGGTCAATGATTTCACCCACGGCACGGTCCACATCCTGGTAGAAGCTGAGAATAGCATCCCGGTAACGAGCCGCTTGTTGGGGGGCGTGGCGCGGGTGGTGGGGGTCCAGCAAATGCCATAGCTCGTGCTGCAGGGTATCGGTAGCCTCGAAGACAAAGGCGAAGAAATCCCAGTCTTTATGAGAGATGAGGTATTTCACCGCTTCCACCCGTCCCATCTCGAAAGCGCGCATGTCCTCGATGAAGCGGCCCGGATCACGTGAGCGATTGCCCTCGAACAGAAACAGCGGGAACTCCCCCACCTCGCGCCACAGTTCCTCTTTCAGCTCCGGGGGATAGATGTAAGGGCTATCCTGTTTGGGAGCCAGAAAAGAGCTGATTACAAATCCGTCCACTTGCTCCGGCGGATAGGTGATGGGGACGCTGACCAACCCCACTTTGCCCCCTGCCTGGTTGATGAAGTTCCACATCGCAGGCGCGCCACGATAAGTGACGTTAGCCACCTGTACCTGATAGCCATCGGGGCGGGGGAACACGAAGTCGAAAAGGCCATGTTGTCCCGGATTTTTGCCTGTGGCCAGCGATACCCAGGCCGAGGCTGAGACCGGCGGGATGGTGGTGGTCAGCAGGCCACGCACACCACCGTTGCTCAATCTCTGCAAATGGGGCAATTTGCCCTCGGCCATCCATGGGTCAAGCAGGTCAAAAGTAGCCCCGTCTAATCCTAACAGCAACACTTTGCGCTTCAACGCCGTCATGAACTCCTCCGCTAACCGCCCTCAATGGTGACATCAGACGCCCGAAGTCTTCGGGACTTCGGAAGCAAGTTATTTAGCCTGTTCGGACTGGGTGGCCAGCCCGCGCGCCCCGCTGGCCGCGTACAGCACTCCCCCAATGGCCCCAGAGCACAGGCGCAAGATATAGATGATCAAAGACATCGCCATCGCCTGGGGAGCGCGCACCCCCACCTGGGTGAACAGGGCCACATAGATGCTCTCCCGTACCCCCAGCCCGTTCAGGGAGATGGGCAAAGCGGTCACCGTGCCGATAACGGGCACAAACAGGATAAAGTACAGCGGAGAGATGCGCACGCCCAAAGCCAGAGCCACACAGAAGTTAGCGCCAGCCAGCACGACGCTAAACCCCAGGCCCACCAACAGCGCTTTCAACAACGAGCGCCCATCGTAGGCCAACATAGCTGTGGACCACTTGCGCACTCGCTCCTGCCGGGCCAATCTGCCGATGAGGGGCAACCGCTCCCACAAATCGCGCTGGAGCAGAATCCATCCGCCCCCCAGGATGGCCAGGGTCAAAGCGGCGATGACCCCCGTCACCGGCAGAGGCACCAGGCGAAAGCCGAAAATCAATCCGCCCAGGGCCAGCAAACACGAAGCCAGCAGCCCCACGATACGGTCAGCCAGAACGCCGCTCACCGCTTCCGCTCCCTGATGGCTGTGCTGCGAGAGCTCGAACATCTTCACCACATCCCCGCCAAAACCGCTGGGCAGGAAAGTATTGAAGAAAAAGCCAACGAAGTAAAGCACCACCAGACGGCCATAGCTCACAGCGACATCCAGGGCCTGGAGCAACACACGCCAGCGATAGGCACGGATCACCAGACCAGCCTGGAACAGCACGAAGGCCACGACCAGATAGCGCCAGTCGAGGCCCTGCAGAGCGTCGAGAGCGTCTTGCACCCCCACACTGAGCAAAACCAGGGCCAACAGGCCCAGGCTCAAAACGATCTTCAGCAGATTTAGCAGTTTCTTCTTCAAACCCGGACTCCCATAATTCGCTTCAGGCTTGTTCATGCCAGGCCGTCGGGATTATAGCACGAAGCCCGCCCCCCGTCAATTGTTACCCCTGCCGTGGGGGCGTAGCGTGCCACGCCCTACCTGGCTATTTCCACCTCGCCTAAGGGCACAGTAGCGCCTATTCCCAGGCGGATGATGCGCTCGTCCAGTGGTGTCAAAGGGCGCAGGGTGAAAGCGTCGTACACGGTCAGGCGCAAAGTTGCCGTTCCCGGCACGGCGTCCTCGGGCACGGGCACAAAATGGGCATCCGTCACCCGCGAACCCCTCAGCCACTTGAGGGTAGGCACTGCACCCAAGGCCGGCACCGAATCGTGCTGAGTGAACCAGCCCCCGGTCCCATCGGCCAGGCTGACGGAGACATCATAATCGCGCAACAAGGGCCGCACCCCTAACCAGTGCACGGCCACCCGCTGCACACTCCCCGCCAACCAGGGCTCCGGCGCGACATCCGCCCCTAAGAAGATCATAACCCCGTCCAGCGGTACGTAGTGACTCTCCGCCGGGGGCTTGGGCAGGATCAAACGCCCCGGCAGCGGCCAACTCCACGGCCCCAGCCAAGGCCGCTGCTCGCCGGCAGTCGTCCGCACCTCCAGGCGCAGAGCCGTCATCTCCAGCGGCAAATCACAGGCCACGGTGAAGCTCGTGCCGGCGGGCGCCTGGGGCAATGACAAGCGGGCCACCTCCTCGAAACCGGCATACAACACCGCTTGCGAGGGCTCCCGCGCATAAGCGGGCTGTCGCCAGTGCAAATAGACTCGCCGCTGCCCCGCCAGGGTGGTGTCGTAATCCACTCCGACCAACGTTGGGCCGCCACTCGTGGGCTGGTAGAGAGGATGCAGGGTCACCGCCGAGTCCTCGCCAGGCGCTACCTGCACCTGCCCCAGAGACACTGTCTCCGCCCCCTCCGCAGTGGTCAGGCGCTGCCAACCGCCATCGGGCTGAGGGATATACGCTCCGGCGATGAGGCGGTAAGAACCGGGAGCCGTCGTGGTCAACACGGGAATAGTGAAGCGATCCACCCGCACCTCACCGGGGACATAATTCGCCGCCCCCGGATGTGAGACATCGCCCTGACCGATGGGCTGTCCAGCCTCGTCCACCAGATGAACAAAGAAGGCCAGGGGCTGCTCCAAGGCGACCAGGGGTTGCCAGCACAGATCCACCGTGAGCACGCCGCCCGGCGACAACGTCGTCCCCTCCAGGCGATAGCCCAGCACGGCCACCGTCTCCCCAAAAGTGACCTCCAGGGGGCTCAAATCGGATGGCCGGTCGTAAACCGGCCCCTCTTGCACCAGAAACGCCTCCCTCAGCGGCACAAAACGATACGGCAATGCGCCGAAATCCTGATAGAAATTGGTCACCACCACCGGTCGCGTTTTGAGCTCCTCGCCGATGCGCCGCGCCCAGGTTTGGGCATAGGGCACGCCTTCCGGGTGCACATAGGATACTGTCACATCGGGACGCATACCCTCGACTTTCTGCAGATACCACAGAGGTGTGGCCCAATGCCAGTTGGCAAGAATCACCGCGTCGGCAGGGACTGCGCTCAAGAGCGAGGTGGCGTAGTCTCGCGCGTCCGTATCGCGGCTGAACAGGAGGTAATCGGGATAATTGGCTGCCCCCAGGAGAACCGTCATCAGCAGGACCAGGGCGATGAGCAATGCTCTCACCGTCGGCAGCGCGACCCGCCAGCGAGCCCCCCATCCGATCGCACAGCCCACCGCCAGGGCGACGGGCACGTAAGCGGGCATGAAATACTCCACCGACTGGGGAGCGCGGTAAGTGGCGACGATAAAGCCCATGACGGCGAACACCCCACCCAGCAGCAAGGCGATACGCCGTCGCCGCCAAAGGAGCAATAACACCCCCACCAAAGCCACGATCAGCAACGGCGCGCCAAATTGAAACAGCAGAATGTCGCCCAGAATGCGGAAGCGTTCTCCCAGCAACGGCGAGCCGATGTAATAGAACATGTCGCCGCTGAACCCCTTGCCCAGCAGGTGATCCACCACCCGCGCGAAGCTATCGAGTTCACCCGTGCCGAAGGGGGCACCGGTCCAGGCGCGAAGGGGCACGTAAAGCACCACCACAAACGGGGCCAGAAAAGCAGCAACGAAGCGGAGCCAGAAACGGCGCTCGCGCCAGGGATGGAGGCCGCACAGCAAAATCACCGCCGCGAAGACGGGGATAAAGAAGGCCAGCGAGCCGTGATGAGCAATGCCGGAACCCAGGGCCACGGCAAAGGCCAGCAAATTTGTAGTCTTGCGCTCATCGGCGTAAACCACCAGGGTGTGGATGCACAGCGCGGTGAAGAGAACGGTCAGACTGCGGATGTTAGCCGTGGTGCTCTGCGCCCAGAAAGTGGTAGACAGGCCCAGGGTCAACGCTGCCGCCAACCCGCCCCAGGTGGAGCCGGTTAAGCGCCGACCCGTGCGGCTGACCACGGTCAGGGTCAACGCTCCGGTCACCGCCGAGAGGAGGCTCACCCGGGCCGCGATGTCCGGGGCAAGGGGCAGACGGGCGAAAAGAGCCCCGAGCAGCGTGTACAGGGGATAGCCGGGCGGATGGGCCACGCCCAAAACGCGGGCCACGAGCTGGAACTCGCCGGCATCGGCGGGGAGGACGGTGGGGGCCAGGGTCAGGCGATAGAGCAGGTAAGCGACCAGGAACACAGCGGAATCCGTCAACGCGCCCCCCAGCCACTGCCGCCGCGCCGACCGCTCTCCTCCCGCCCCTGTGGGGAGATTGACCAGCAAAGTCGCCGTGGCGGCCACGAATCCGACAGCCGCAGCCAGGCTAAAATTGATGCGGGGCCAAAGCACATAAACCCACAGCGCCAGAAGCGGGGTCCAGCTATAGAGCGGCTTTCCATAGCCGCCATGTCGCGGGCGCAGCAAGGCCAGCAGATTGATACCCGCCGCCGCCCCTACCCCCATAATCAACAGCAAAACGACCGGGGGCCAATCGTTGATCCACAACTCTGTGAACAGGCGAGTGAGATACAGCCCCAGTCCCAAGCCAACAGCGATGAATTCCCAGCCTTTGACTCGATTCCCCACAGGATGCCTTTCGATACAAGGTATTTGCAGGCGACCAGCCCGATTATAGCACGAATGAGAGCAAATTCCAAAAGCAAATCGCCCCACCGAATCAGCGGGGCGATTTGCACGGGACAAGACAAGGCCCGTTCTCAGACCAGCGGCAGTAACAGAGTACTCTGCTGCATCAGACCGCTCAAACCCGCCAGGCTGCCCAATCCCAGCAACGACAGAATCAGACCCAAGATCGCGAACAAAATCACCATCACGACCCAAGCCACGACAGCGGCAGCCATAAAGCCGCATCCGAACATAAATCCATCTCCAAAACCCAGACTGCGTTGC
>JACIWR010000077.1 GCA_014360845.1 Anaerolineae bacterium | reverse complement strand
TTTTCTGGAGGAATAGGTTTACACTTGGTCAACGAATGTCCCACGAATACATATTCGTTCCACCATTCGTTGACAGACTGGAGGGTGGGTTGGGCTCGGCTGAGGACGCACTGCCGTGAAGCAGGCGATGCTGATTGTGGAGAAGAGAGCCCTACCCGCTGCCTCGGGCTGGCAGCTCATTTATGTCAGGATGTATTAGCACCCAATTAAGGTAGGACAAGAGTCATGGTGACCATCAAGGGCATCCGTGACGGCCTATTGGTAACTCTAGGAGGGGGGGACTGGAAGAGCCTATTGGCCGAATTGGAGACGCACCTGGGCAAGTCGGCTCAATTCTTCAAAGGTGCGCGCGTGGCGCTGGAGGTGGGATCACGAGAGCTATCGGCAGCCGAGATTGAAGCGGCGCGGGACCTGCTGGCCAGCAATGAGATCACTTTGTGGGCCGTGGTGAGCGAATCTTCGGTCACCCAAAAGGCGGCTCAACAGTTGCAACTGGATACGACATTGCCTGCCCGTACAACGGCTGTCCACGAGGAGCAGGGAGAGTCCGGCGAATTGCCCGCCCTGCTGGTGCACCGGACGCTGCGCTCCGGCCAGTCTCTCCGCTATGCGGGGCATGTGGTTCTTCTTGGGGATGTCAATCCGGGGGCGGAAATTGTGGCCGGTGGCGATGTGATTGTGTGGGGGAAATTGCGGGGCACCGTCCACGCCGGGGCGACGGGCGACGAATCGCGGGTGGTGTGTGCTTTGGAGCTGGCTCCCACGCAATTGCGCATCGGTAGCCTGGTCGCCCGCTCACCGGACGAAAGACGACGTCGGCGGGTGAGACCGGAGATGGCTTCTGTCAGTCAGAATCGCATTGTGGTGGAGCCGTGGGACTCGAAGTGATTGAGGAGAGTCTCTTTTGTATCCGCGCGCGCTTGCTCGCACATCTCTTTCACAAGCGCATGTAGTCTAAATGGGAGTGGGGGGGCAACCAACAATCGCCAGGAGATAAAAACATGCCTGCACGGGTCCTGACAATTACCTCTGGAAAGGGTGGGGTGGGGAAAACTACCGCTACCGCCAATTTGGCCTCGGCTCTGGCCCTTCATGGGCAGCGCGTCGTGGCCATTGATGCCGACATCGGTCTGCGCAACCTGGACGTGGTGATGGGTTTGGAGAATCGCATCGTCTACGACTTGGTGGATGTGGTGGAGGGCCGTTGTCGGCTGCGGCAGGCGATGATTCGCGATAAGCGCCTCAGCGAATTGTACCTCTTGCCCGCGGCCCAAACGCGCGACAAGACCGCCGTGAGCCCGGAGGACATGGTTCGCCTCACCGACGAACTGCGTCCCGAATTCGACTTTATCGTCATTGACTCGCCGGCAGGCATAGAGCGGGGGTTCAAGAACGCCATTGCCCCGGCGGATGAAATCTTGATCATCACCACGCCGGAAGTTTCCGCCGTGCGCGATGCCGACCGCATCATCGGTTTGGTGGAGGCCGAGGAGAAAGAAACCACCTATCTTATCATCAACCGCTTGCGGCCGGATATGGTGCGTCGTGAGGACATGCTGGCCACCAGCGATGTGGTCGAACTGCTGGCCATTGATTTGATCGGCATCGTTCCTGAGGATGAGTACATCATCATCTCTACAAACCGTGGCCGACCGGCTGCCCTGGACAACAGTTCGCCGGCCGGACAGGCTTTTCGCAATATCGCCCGCCGGGTGATGGGGGAGGATGTGCCCTTTATGGCCATCCGGGAGAGCCCCGGTTTTCTGGATCGCATAGCGCGCCTGGTGCGCGGTCGCAGGATCTGAACGATAGTCAAGGCAAAGGTTGAGGGGCAATGGGTACATCCTTAGCTAGGACGTCATCACACAAAGCGCTGAGGGGGGAACATGAGCATCTGGGATAGACTGCGGGGGAAACGGGAGCCAACAAGCCGCCAGGTGGCACGTCAGCGACTGCAGCTAGTGCTGGTGCATGACCGCGCGAAAGTCTCCCCCCAGCTCCTGCAGACGTTGAAAGATGAAATCATTGCCGTCATCTCCCGTCACGTGGACATTGACCGCGATGGTGTGGAGGTCACCTTCACCCAAAGCAAACGGCAAAGCCGTCTGGTAGCCGATATTCCTTTGCAGGGAGGCAGTCGGCGGCAAAAATAAGATCGAGGCGCGCGGGCCGATTAACGTATCAAAGCGCGCTGGGTGGATAGTGTTAACATGGACCGGAGAATCTGGCGCAGGTTTGACTTTGTCTTGCTGGTCGCCACCATTTTGCTTATCGCCTTTGGGGTGGCGATGATCTATAGTGCAACGATAAATACCCCTGGACTGGAAGGCCTGGCGCTTCGCCAGGCCCTTTACGCGGTGGGGGGACTGCTGTTGGTGCCCCTGATTGCCGGCATAGACTATCGCTTCTACGAGCATTTCGGCAAGATCATTTATGTGCTGACTCTGCTCTTGTTGGGCGTGGTCTTTGTCCTGGGGCAAACCACTTTCGGCGCTCAGCGCAGTATTGACCTGGGCCTGTTCCCCATCCAACCCTCGGAGCTATCCAAGATATTGATCGTCCTTGTCCTGGCCCGGTTCCTGAGCGTTTATGAGGAACAGGTCAACCGTCCCCACATCGTATTTCTTTCTTTCCTCCTGGTGGCGGGTCCCGCTTTCATGATCTACAGGCAACCAGACCTGGGCACCGCGTTGGTGTTGATTGTGATCTGGCTGGCCATGATCTTAATCGCGGGCTTGCATCTGCGGTATTTGGCCCTGCTGGGATTGGCCAGTGGAGTGGCCGCGCCGGTGTTTTGGATCTCTATCCAGGATTATATGCGCCGCCGCCTGCTCATTTTCCTGAATCCCTCCGCCGACCCGGAGGCCAGCTACAACGTCGGACAGGCGCTGATCAGCATCGGATCCGGGGGTATATGGGGCAAAGAGTTCGCCAGCGGTACTCAGAGCCAGCTCCACTTCCTCCGTGTCAGACACACGGATTTCATCTTCTCCGTGATCGGCGAGGAAATGGGATTGGTGGGGTGTCTGTTACTCTTCGCTTTGTTGATCGTGATTCTGATGCGCATCATCCGCGCCGGACAACTGGCCCGCGATACCTTCGGTCGTCTGATAGCTTGCGGGGTGGCGATCATCATCTTTTTCCAGAGCGTGGTCAATATCGGCATGAACTTGAACCTGCTGCCCGTGACCGGCATCCCGCTGCCTTTTGTCAGTCAAGGGGGCAGTTCCCTGGTCACTCTGCTGATAGGGATTGGTCTGGTGCAGAGCGTGGTCATGCGCCATCGCAAAATCGAATTCTGAGAGAGGCTTTATCCCTTCATCCTGGTCGCTTCAGCGCCGGGCGAAGGGTGGTGATAAGTAGCTAGGAGGAGAAGCAAATTATGAGCGACCGACCCGTGCGTGTCCGTTTTGCTCCCAGTCCGACGGGATATTTACACGTCGGTGGGGCCCGGACCGCTCTCTACAACTGGCTTTTTGCCCGCCATCACGGCGGAACTTTTATCCTGCGCATTGAAGATACCGACCGCACGCGCTACAACGCCGAAGCTCTGGAGGATTTGTTTGAGAGCTTGCGCTGGCTGGGCCTCGATTGGGATGAGGGCCCCCTGGTAGGCGGTGATTACGGCCCCTACGCCCAGTCCGAGCGGCTGGAGATTTATCAACATTATGCGCGCCAGCTGGTGAAAGAGGGTTACGCCTACTACTGCTATTGCAGTCCCGAGCGCCTGGCTCGTATCCGCAAAGAGCATGCCCGGGGACAACAGACCGGCTACGATCGTCACTGTCGCTATCTGACGGCCAAACAGCGGGCTGACTACGAAGCTCAGGGCATCGTGCCCGTGGTGCGCCTCAAAGTGCCCCTGGAGGGACAGACCACTTTCCACGACGTGATTCGGGGCACTACCACGGTGGACAATGCCACCCTGGATGACCTGGTATTGCTCAAATCCGACGGATTTCCCACCTACCACCTGGCCAATGTCGTGGATGACCATCTGATGGAGATCACGCATATCATGAGAGGCGATGAGTGGCTACCCTCGGTGCCTCGCCATGTGCTGCTCTATCAGGCTTTCGGCTGGGAGATACCCATCTATGCTCATTTGCCGGTGATCCTCTCTCCCACGGGCAAAGGCAAGCTGAGCAAACGACACGGGGGCGTCGAAGTGCGCTACTTCCGAGAGCAGGGATACCTGCCGGAGGCGATGATCAACTTCCTGGCCCGTGTAGGCTGGTCCTATGATGACAAGACTGAAATCTTCACCCGTGAGGAGCTGATCGCCCACTTCGATTTGGATGGGGTGAACAAATCGCCGGCGGCTTTCTCCTACGACAAACTGGCGTGGATGAACGGAGTGTACATCCGTCAACTGGCGGACGATGACCTGGCGGAGAGGTTGGTTCCGTTCCTGGCGCGGGGCCTGGGTCTTGAGGAGGAGGCAGTCCGGCGCAGAGAAGAGCTGAGAGCCATCATCCCTCTGGTGCGGGAGCGTCTCAAAACCCTGACCGACATCGTGGATTTGGCCGATTTCTTCTTCACAGAGGAGATAACTTACGAGCCTGAGCTGCTCATCGCCAAGAAGACCACTGCTGCTGACTGTGCTCTGGCCCTGGAGCGTTCGCTGGCGCTTCTGCGTGAGCTGCCCGAATTCTCGGAGGAGACGCTGGAAACAGCCCTGCGTTCTCTGGCCGACGAGCTGGGGTTGAAGGCGGGGCAACTTTTCGGTGTCATTCGCGTAGCGGTGACCGGTAAGAGAGTAGCGCCTCCTCTGTTTGGCACTCTGCGCATATTGGGCCGCGAGCGAGTGTTGTCTCGGCTGGCCAAGGCTCGCGAGGTTTTGCGTCCTGTGGTTGGGGAGCAAAACTGATCTCATGAGCCCCACCGGCGGCTGCTCTCTGTGTGCTTCACGGCTAAAACGAAGGTGGCAGCCAGTAGCGCCTGCCCCCCAACCCCACAGGTGGAGATAATTGCACTCTTTGTATCGGAGGTGGCCTGACTGTGAAGATTCATTTCCTGGGCACCGGCGCGGCTGAGGGCATCCCGGCCATCAACTGTGATTGTCCCCATTGTACCAGGGCCAGGAACGAGGGCGGCAAATTGCTCCGTGAGCGTAATGCCATCTTATTCTCCCTGCCCGGTTATGAATTACTGATAGACTGTGCTCCGGATATCAGAACTCTGATCAACAGGTATCATATCACCAAACTGGACGGGATTCTGGCCACCAGGTCCCGCTATGACCACATGGGGGGCATCAAAGAGTTCGAGTACTGGCCCACTCCCCTGGATTTCCTGGCCGAGGACAAGCTGTTTGAGACCATCAAACGGGAACATTGGACGGAGATGTTAGATGCCGTCATGTTTCACATCCCTTATTACCCCGGGACCTCGCTTTACTTCAGCGGCTTTTCGATCATCCCCTTTGCGGCGCGCAGAAGACAGCCCATCTTTGGCGTGTCGGTGAAGGAAGGGGATAAGCGGGTGGTCTACACTTCGGATACGCCCGCCCGCCTGACCAATTATGCACGACGGGTCATGTGGCAGTGTGACCTGCTCATCGTCAACGCGCCCACTTTTGATAAGGTTTATGAGAACCATATCACCACTGTAGAGGCCATCGAACTGAAAGAGCGGGTCGAAGCCAAACAGATGATTCTGACCTACATCAATCACGAGAATAAACCCCACGACGAACTGGAAGCGTTCGTCAGTCAGCTCTCTGGGGTGAGCGTAGCCTACGACGGCATGGTCATCGAGGTGTGATCTTGCGAATCCAATTTCTGGGCACCGGTTCCGCGGAGGGTATACCCACCATCCATTGTGACTGCGCTCACTGTACCCGCGCCAAGCAAGAAGACGGCAAGCTGGTGAGGGCGAGAAATGCTATTCTCTTGTCCTTGCCCCGCTATGAACTGCTGATTGACACGCCGCCGGACATCAGAAGATCTCTGGCGCGCCATGGTGTGCGTCGCATTGATGGCATCTTCCTCACCCATTCTCATCATGACCACAGCGGCGGACTGGAGGAGTTCCTCTACTGGAAAGCGGAGGTGGACCTTTTCGCCGAACCGGTGGTATACGAAACGCTGCGACGCGAAGACTGGGGTGATAGATTGCCGGAAATCGCCTTTCATTGCGCCTTTCACCCCGGGATGGCCATTCGCTTCGATGGCTTTTTCTTCACCCCTTTCGCCGTTCATCACAAAGTCCCCTGCTTTGGGCTGGCGCTGTATGAGGATGGGCGCAAAGTCGTCTACACCTCCGATACCGGCAAGCGCTTTAGTAATTACGCCTACTGTCTGATGCACCAGGCTGATCTGCTGATCGTCAATACTCCTCGTTTTGCTCCTCCCCATGAAGGCCACGTCACCTCCCTGGAGGCGGTGGAGTTGAAAGAGCGGGTAGAAGCCAAACGCCTGGTGTTAACCCATTTCAATCACCACAATCTCCCCCATGATGAGCTGGAACAATGGGCTGCAGGACAGGTCGGGGTCACCATAGCCTACGATGGGCTGGTACTGGAATTATGAACTTGCCCCCGCTCTCGTTCCATGCTACAATAAATGTACTTGCTCCAGTCTTCCTGGAGTTCCGCCGGGACCAATCGCTGTCCTATCCCCAACTGTGCATTGAGTTTGAATCATGACCCATGTCATAGGCACTGCCGGACACGTAGATCACGGTAAGTCTGCTTTGGTGCAGGCTCTGACCGGCATCAACCCCGACCGCCTCAAAGAAGAGCAAGAGCGGGAGATGACCATTGACCTGGGCTTCGCCTGGCTTACCTTGCCCAGTGGCGAACAGGTAGGCATCGTGGACGTGCCCGGGCACAAGGATTTCATCAAGAACATGCTGGCCGGCGTCGGGGGGATTGACGCGGCCCTTTTTGTGGTCGCTGCCGATGAGGGAGTGATGCCCCAGACCCGTGAACACCTGGCCATTCTCGATCTGTTGCAGGTCTCCGGCGGGGTCGTGGCTGTGACCAAGATAGACCTGATCGAGGATGAGGAGTGGTTGGAGTTGGTCATGGCCGATCTGGCCGAACAGCTTTCCGGCACGTGTCTGGAAGGTGCGGAGATGATACCGGTCTCGGCCCGGACCGGTGAAGGCTTGTCCGAACTCGTGGCGGCGCTGGATCGTTATCTGACGACCAGCACCCCGCGCCCCGATTTGGGCCGTCCCCGCTTGCCCATTGACCGCGCTTTCACCATTTCCGGCTTTGGCACGGTAGTCACCGGCACGCTGATTGATGGCACGCTGCAGGTGGGTCAGGAAGTGGAGATACTGCCCCAGGGCCTCATGGCGCGTATCCGAGGCTTGCAGACTCACCGGCAGAAGATAGACGTCGCCGTGCCTGGAAGTCGAGTGGCGGTCAATCTCACCGGGGTGAGCACTGATCAACTCCACCGTGGTGACGTGGTCACCCGACCGGGCTGGCTGCACCCCACCACTCTGGTGGACGTGCAGCTACGTTATTTGCCGGATAATGCCCATCCCCTCAAACACAACTCTTATGTGAATTTCTTCAGTGGCGCTGCTGAGGTCGGCGCGCGGGTGCGCTTGTTGGGGGTAGAGACCCTGCAGCCTGGGGAGACGGGTTGGGCGCAGTTGCGTTTGGAGTCACCCGTGCCCCTGGTCAGGCGCGATCGTTTCATCATCCGCCAGTTTTCCCCCAGTCGCACGCTGGGAGGTGGGATGATTGTAGAACCCCATCCCGGACGCCGGTATCGTCGCTTTCGACCGGAGGTTATCGCGCGCCTGGAGGTTCTGGCTCACGGCACCCCGGAAGAGATGCTGCTGCAAACTTTGGCGACCCAGCAGCCGTGCACAGCTCGCGAACTGATCCAGCGCTGTGGATTGCCCGGCGAGGTGGCGACGGAGACTCTGCAAAATCTGCTCCAGAGCCGTCAGGTTTTGATTCTGAACGCGGACAGTGCCCTAGAGGTCACCAATCTCGCCGATAGTAGCCTGTACTTGATGACCGCGAGTGGTTGGCAGGGTCTGCTGGAGCGGCTGCGAGGGGTTTTGCGGGCTTTTCACGCCTTGTATCCCCTGCGCCGGGGTATGTCGCGGGAGGAGTTGAAAAGCCGCCTGAAGATGACGGGCAAAGTGTTTAACCTGGTCCTCAGCTTGGCGGCCGCTGAGGGGCAGATTGTGGAAGAGGGGGAAGCGGTCCGCCTGTCCGAGCACGAGGTGCGTTTCACCGCGGAGCAGCAGAAGAAGGTGGATGCTTTGTTCACCTCGTTTCGCCGTCATCCGTACACCACGCCTTCTTACGCGGAGTGTGAGGCCAGTGTGGGGCCGGAGGTGTTGACTGCGCTCATCGAGCAGGGGCGGTTGGTCAAAATCAGCGATGATGTGCTCTATCTGCCGGAGACGTATCGCGAGATGGTCGAGCGGGTCATAGCTCACTTGAAAAGCGAGGGGACTATCACCGTCGGGCAGGTGCGGGACATGTTTACGGCCAGCCGTAAGTACGCGCTGGCGCTGATGACTCACCTGGATGAACTGCGCATCACCAGAAGAGTCGGCGACGAGCGGGTCCTGCGCCCCGGTTTCGAGAGTCGGCTGCCCTGGTAAGGCTCGAGCGAGAGGAGGGGAAAAGTGCCTTCCGCATTGAACATTCGCATGCGCGATGATTGGCAAGGGATTGAGCAAAGGGCCGCGCTTGAGGCCAGGCACAGCTTCATCCTGCTTTTCACGCTGGCCGTGTTCTCCGCTTTGGGGACGGCCGCTGTGGACCGTTTTGTCCTCTCCTCGGAGGCGATCCGGTCTTTCCTGGTGGAGGCCGTTTCCCTGTGCCTGTATGGAGCGGTGGCCGTCTGGTTTGCCCTACGACGGCGGGGCGAGCGGTGGCGCGTTGCCGGGTTGACTTATGCTTACCTGTTGGCGGTAATGGCTCTGGTGGACTTCTTGAGCAAGCGGGGGCTCTCCGATACTTTTGTAGATAGCGGCCTGGTAGATGATCCCATCCTGTATACCGGGCTGCTGATGGGCTTCTATTCCCTGCCCTTCGTGTGGCTGGTTCGCCGTTATCCGACAGAGGCGTGCAGCATTGGATTGTATCTGCACCGGCCTCTGCGCTGGATAGGCGCCGGGCTGCTCTGCGCGGCCATTCTCAGCGGGCACTTTCTTTTCACAGGCCTCATGAGCCGTGCTGTGCAGCTTCATCCCCAGCCTTTGCCCTATTTGGTGTGGACCTTCTTTTACGAGTTTGCCGTGCAGTCTTTTAGCGAGGAGTTGTTCTTCCGGGGCCTGGTTTTCAACTACTTAATCAACACCCGCCGACAGAGCTTGTGGTTGGCGGCCATTATCAGTGCCATTCTCAACCTGTTCATCTATTTGGTCAAGGGCGGCTGGGTGGAGAATCCTATCCTCGTGCTGGGTATTGTTTTCTACGCGCTGATGACCAGCGTGATAGGCTCGGTGCTGTACTACATGTCGGGCAGTGTGATTCCCGGTTGGATCAGCAACGCCGCTTTCGGGGTGTTCACAGTTTTCCGCTAGTATGTGTTTCCGCCACCGTTTCCCCGTTCCCATCGGCGACCGGTACCCGGTGGGCCGCAGGCTGGCCGAGAGCAGAGCAGAGTCTGTCGCCAAAGTCCGTAAGGTAATAGCAAGAGGGAAGACGAACCTATGTTGAAAGAAAAGCGCTGGATTTTCGGGCAGGGTTTGGTTCCCGCGATGATTCTGGGGTTCGGCTTGTTTGGCATCACCCTCCTGGTATACTATGCTGAGTCCCGACGCTTCGTCTATTACCCCGTGTGCCGTTATCTCTATGTAGCCCCCATTGCCCTGGCTGCCTTGAGGTATGGATTGGCCGTGGGGTTTGGCATCTCCCTGCTCTGCACTTCTCTGTTCTTGCCCATCCTGGCCACCGCCGTCGTGAGCGAAGGAGTATCTCCCCAGGTCATTGAATTATCGGCTCTGATGGTTCTCTTGAACCTGCTGGCGTATTGGGTGGGGGATTCGGCGGGCAGTTTGCGGGAGCAGAAGGAATTGTACCAGACCCTGAACCTGGTGGGCGAGTGCCTGAGCCGCGAGTTGCAACTCAATGAACTGTTGAACACGATACTGGCCCGTCTGGTGGAGACCATCCCGGCGCAGAGGGGTGAGATCATCCTGCGAGATGATCAGAGTGGCGAATTATATGTGGCTGCCTGGCATGGACCCCCCTCGGCGGGGGGGATGCTATCCCGTGGCTTGAGCCTGGCGCAGTGGGTTTTCGACACGGGGCGTTCGCTGCTGAGTAACAACGTCCCCGCCGATCCGCTCTTTGCCCTGGGCGCTGATGATGATATTGAGTGGCCCCTTTCTTTGATGGCCGTCCCCCTCTGCCGTGGGCGCGAGGTCTTCGGCCTGATTTGCCTCATGAACCGCGAGAGCGGATTTTTCAGCGAAGCCGACCTGCGGCTGCTGGAAGAGATAGCCAATAAGAGCGAGGTCGGCATCGAAAACGCTCGCCTGTATCACGCCATGGAGCAGTCGGAGCTCAGGTATCGCACGTTGTTTGAGTCGGCCAATGACGGCATTTTTCTCATTGATCCGGAGTCCGGTAACATCATAGATGCCAACCCCCAAGCCGAATTGATCACCGGTTATCCCCGCCGGGAGCTCATCGGCCTCTGCTTCGCCGACCTCAGTCCCTCCCGCCAATTGGAACTCTTGCAAGATGCACTGGGACAGTCCGACGGGGCTGAATCGGCGGCACTGGAGGAGACAAAGATTTTGCGCAAAGATGGACGGACGGTGCCGGTGGAGGCCAGGGCGAGAAGTCTCATGCTGCACGGGAAACCGGTGTACCTGATGAATGTGCGCGATATTTCCCGCCGCAAGGCGCTGGAGAAGCAGTTGTTGCAGGCGGAGAAGCTCTCGGCTTTGGGCCAATTGGTCTCCGGTGTCGCCCATGAATTGAATAATCCTTTGACCTCGATCACGGGCTACGCTCAGCTCGTGCTGGAGACGGACCTGGAACCTCAGACCCGCAGCGATTTGGAACGCATCCTGGAAGAAGCCGACCGCAGCGCGCGCATTGTGAAAAACTTGCTCACCTTCGCCCGTCAACACCGTCCGGAAAAGCGCCTGGTTAATGTTAATCAGATTATCGAGAGCGTGCTCAGCCTGCAAGCCTATCAATTGCGGGTGGACAACATCGTGGTCACCACGGATCTGGACGAGAATTTGCCCCCCATTCTCCTGGATTCATACCAGATTCAACAAGTGCTGTTCAATGTCATCACCAATGCCCACCAGGCGATGGTCAGTTACAGGGGCGCGGGGCATTTGCACGTCGGCTCCCAACTGGCTCGTAATGGGGAGGTGGTGTGGATCATCATTCGTGATAACGGGCCGGGCATTCCCCCGGAAATTGTGGGCCACATCTTCGACCCCTTCTTCACCACCAAAGATGTGGGCGAGGGTACGGGGCTCGGGCTATCCATCTGTTATGGCATCATGAAGGAGCACGACGGTGACATTTGGGTAGAAAGCGAAGTGGGGCAAGGGGCCACCTTTTTCATCGAGTTGCCAGTGCGTTCTATGCCGGGAGAGGAGGTGGTCTCGGAGGTCGTACCGGAAGTACCGGCGGTAAGGGGGGGAGGTAAACGCATCCTGGTGGTGGACGATGAGCCCAACATCCTCGCCCTGCTGCGTCGCGTGCTATCGCGTGAGGGGTGCATTGTGGAAGTGGCCGGTAACGGCGAGGTAGCCGCCAGCAAGTTGGCCGAGAAGAAGTGGGACTTGATCATCTCCGATGTCAAAATGCCGGGCATGGATGGCCGACGTCTATACGCTCACGTGATGGCCACCCAGCCCGAACTGGCTAAGCGCATTATCTTCACCACCGGAGATGTGGCCAATGAGAGCACACTCAAGTTTTTGGACGAGTTGGGCCGTCCTTATTTGAAGAAACCGTTTTTCACCGATACGCTTAAACGGGTTGTCGCGCAGGTTCTGGCATCTTGAGCCGTATGGGGCGCAGGCTTTCCAGCCTGCGCGGGACAGGCTGGAAAGCTTGTCCTCATGTCCCTTTGGTTGCAACCGACCCGGGTTGTTTTCTTGCTCTTCATCAAACAGGCCCCCTGGTCTCGATGACCGGGGGGCCTGTGGGTGTCAGCATTCGTGGGCCTAGTTCGCTCCCACCAGACGCTTGGCCAGGGCCACGCTGCCGATGGCGTCCTCGGCATAGCCATCCGCACCTATTTCCGTGGCCCACTGGCTGGTCACCGGCGCTCCTCCGACCATGATCTTCACCTGGTCGCGGATACCGGCTTCTTCCAGGGCCTCTATCACTTTGCGCTGATTGAGCATGGTCGTGGTCAGCAAGGCCGACAGGCCCACCAGATTCGCGCCCATCTCTTGCACGGCCTTGACAAAGTCCTCGGCGGCCACATCTACTCCCACGTCTTTCACCTGGAAGCCATTAGCGGCCAACATGGTTGCCACCAGCGTCTTGCCGATTTCGTGGATGTCGCCCTCCACGGTGCCGATAACCACTTTACCCAGGACCTGGCGTTCCTCTTGCCTTCTGGCCAGCTCCGGCTCCAGGACGGCGACGGCGGCTTTCATCGCTTCCCCGCCGATGACCAGATCGGGGAGGAAGTACTCGCCGCTGGCAAAGAGGTCCCCCACCTTGTTAATGCCGGGGGTGAATCCCTTGTTTATGGCCTCCAGGGGGTCTATCCCCAGCTCCAGCGCCTTGTGGGCCAGGGCTTCTGCTTCATCCGGGTCTCCATCAATAATGGCTTGCGCCATTTGTGCAAACAATTCTTCCTTGGACATTTTTATTCCTCCAGCAGATGTGGTGTGCGTTTACTCCAGCGGTGGAAGTTGATCCAGACCGCAGGCTTTGGCCGCGCGCAGAGTCATCGCCCGCAGTTCCTGGGCCACTTCTGCGGGCAGCGGCTTGGGTTGATAAGCGGCGACGATCTCCTCGACGAGCTCGTGGGCGCGAGCTGCTGTGTCTTTCGCGCCCTTGTCCTCCCAGGTCTGGCGGACGTCGCGGTCAATGACCGCTGAGGGCATGTAGAGCTCTTTGCGGAACCACTGACGCGTGTGCCGGGCTTTCAGGAAGTTGCCTGCGTGTCCCACCTCGCGCATGATGTGCAGGGCCAGGGGGTCTTCGGAGTCATCTATGCCGCGTATCAGGCGCTTGGCCATGCCGATGATATCGGCGTCAATGACCAGCTTCTCCAGGCTGAAGCAGCTTTCGAAATCCAGCATACCCGCGCCGGAGACCATATTCACTCCTGCCAGGGCAGCCAACACCGCGCCGATACCCGATTCCAGACCGGTCTGGGCATCCTCCACTTTGGCGTCGCTCATGCCCATGTAGGC
>JACIWR010000076.1 GCA_014360845.1 Anaerolineae bacterium | reverse complement strand
TTCGACTCCGCTGCGCTCCGCTCAGGATGCCCCTTCGACTCCGCTGCGCTCCGCTCAGGATGCCCCTTCGACTCCGCTGCGCTCCGCTCAGGATGCTCCCTCGTGGCCGCGAGGCTACTTCGGGGCCTCTTGCACCCTGCGCAGCGACACTTGGGCAAAACTGTCGGGTAGCTAGACGGGCCATCATTTTCTGTGATGAGCACTATGCTGGCCTGAGCTCCCCTCGCCGGGCCGTGGCCACGCCCAGACCGATCAGCAGCCAGAACATGGTCACCGCATGGGGATAACTAAACATGGTATGGTCGGCCAGGCCACCGACCAGCGCCCCCGCCACGGCGGCCAGCAGTCCGAGCAGGATGGCTTCCAGCAGTGGGTCGGCGCGGGAGCGCCAGAAAGCGAAACCCACGTAGACAAAGAAAACGAGCATGGCCAATAGAAACGCTCCCAGGCCGATCAAGCCCATCTCGCTGGCAATGATCAGGTAGAGCATGGACACGCCCAGGTACAGATCAACGTCCGGGGTACCGACGAAGCCCACCCCCAGCCACGGGTAGCGCTGGATCAAGCGCCAGGCGTCCTTGTACTCGCCCAGGCGCATCTGCATGGACATCTCCTCGCCTTCCAGCCCTTTGACGAAGTGGGTGACGTAGGGCTGGGTCTGGGGCAGGAACCAGAACAGCAGGCCCAGGATGACCAGCACCAGAAGCAAGCGCCGGTACTTCACCAGTCCCAGCAGGCTCAGTGCTGCCGCCAGTCCGACCATGGAGCCGCGCGAATAGGTCAGGTATAGGCACAGAAGGATGGTGCCCAGCATCGCTGCCAGCCATTTGCGGGCGATCAGTGGGCGGCGGGCGAAGAGCTGGGCCCCGACCAGCGCCCCGACCATGACCAACAGCGCTCCCAGGATGTTGGGGTCCACGGAGGTAGCGATGGCGCGCAGGGGACGCTCCGGGTCATCGTAAATGTAGCGCAGCACACCGGACCCCGCCGGATAGCCGAAGATGGCCAGTTTGGACAGGATGCGCACCGTCCAGTCGCGGGGGATCACGTAGAAGACAATGCCGAGGAATGCTTCTAGCGTGCCCAGGCCCATGATGCTCAGGATCAGCAGCTCTACCTCTCGCTGGCGGCGCACGCAGTTGATCACCAGGAAAAAGATGGCAATGCCCAGCAAAGTCTCCCCGAAGCGGCGCAGGGCATTGGGGGTGGGTGAAGCGTGGGCCAGGCCCAGCGTGAAAGAGATGATGGCCAGCAGGATGAAGAGCAGGACCGGCAGGCCCAGAGGCGAGGCGATGAAGTCCTCTTGTCTTCGCGTAGCGATACGGGCAAGCCAGACCAGGTACACCACTCCCAGGGCCACGTCCAGGAAGGTGGGCGTGAATCCTATCTTAACCGGCAGCGAGCCGAAGGGTAGCAGGCAGATCACCGCTATCACGGCCAGCAGGCCCCACTGGGTGCTGCGCAGCATCAGCAGCCCACCGATGAGCGCCAGCACTAGGGCCACAGCTATCACCGGGCCCAGATAGCCGAACAAAGCACCGACTATCAAGCCACCCAGCAGGCAGGTGAGCACCACCAGGCCCGTCACCAGCCAGCGATTGGGTGAGGTGAGAATCTCTTGAAACCAATCCATCGTTCGACTTTGCACACAAACCTCCTCGTATAATTAGTGCAAAGGCGTAGCGGCGGCCCGCCGTGGCCGCGTTCCCGGGCGGACAGGGCCGTCCGCCGCTACATCACATATCTCGCTGGTCACTCTATCAGGAACGGGGGTGACGGTCGCCTCGCAGGTGACCGTCACCTTAATTGTACCTCAATTACGCCAGAAAGCAACACGCGGTCGCCCAGGCTCGTGCCTGCTGCGTCCCACACCGGCAGGCGTTCCACGGTGGCCGGATCGTACATACCCAGTTCCAGGGCGTATCCCCCTGGCGGCGCGCCGGATTCCAGCGCAATATCGTATTGGTCCACGATGATCTCGCCCGCGACCCACTGGCTGGTGGGGTAGGTGCCGCGCACCGGTGGGTTGTCCTGTTGTCCCCGCAGCCAGCCCGTGGGATCCAGCAGGTGGGTGAAGACGGTGTAGTCCGCGGCGATGGGAGCCGCAGCCCGCCAGTAAAGGGTTAAGTGTACCGTCTCTCCAGGGGCAAAGGTCAAATCGCCGTCGTTGCCCGTCAGCCGGTAGCCCAGCAAATGGATGTCCTCGCCCAGCACGAGGTTCAGGGGCTGCATCGTCGGCAGGAAGGCCCGCGGGGTGAGGTAGAGGTCGAGGCGGAAGGAGGCCACTTGTTGCTCCTGCACCTTGTCGCAATGGCGGTCCAGCCAGTGGCCGACGAAGCCGGTGGCGTCCCACGTGGGTGCGGGGTATGGGAGGAACCAGATTCTCTCGTGGGTCTCGGTCAGCTCCTGCAGAGCCTGTGTCGTCGCTGTTTCGTCCACAGGAAAGGCTTCGGGCAGGACGAGGAGAGGGGCCTCGGCCCGGTAGTAGTAGTCCAGCGTGGGATCGGGATAGTTCTGAATGACGAGGTCGCCTGGCTCCTCGGCGGCATCCAGGTAACGGCTCAATTCTCGCCAGCCGGCGGTTTTGGAGTAAGCGGGAACGTGGTAGTGATTGTGCAGGGAATAGCCCGTTGCCAGCAAGGCCAGTAGCAATCCGCCGACGAAAGCCCATCGCCATGGCTTCTTGGCCCGGCGCCGCAGTTCCGCCAGGCCGATGCCCAGCAGCGCGTAGTAGGGCGGGGTGGCGGCGATGAGGTAGCGTTCGTTGAAGACGGGCCGACGCAGCGAGGAGAGATACACGCTGAGCACCGGCAGTCCCAGGTAGAGCAGGGCGAAGACGAGCGCTCGTCCATCGCGTCGCCAGGACTGTCCCACGCCGATGACCAGGGCTGCGATCCACAGTGGTGAGAAAATCAGCGCCTGGCGGGTAGGCAGGGATAGTCCCAGGCTGAAAGCCTGCCAGCAGCGGCGTAGCATGTCCACCAGGGCGGGCGAGTCGGCGTTGCCGTGATAGACGAGCAGGATGCGCCAGGCGAAAATCAGCCAGGGTAAGTACAGCAGAACTACGCTCGTTTGGGCGATGAGCCAGGCTCGCCAGCGGCCTCTGTAGCGGCGATGGAAGAGCAGGACGTAAACGACTTCGGCTGCGGCCAGGAAGAGGGCGTAGTAGTGGGCGTAGATGCTGGCCGCGGTGGTCAGCACATACCCGGCCCAGTGATGGGGTCGCCCTTTTTCCAGAGCCAGGAGCAGACTCACAGCGGAGGCCAGTCCCAGGGCGGTGGACATGGCGTACATGCGCGCTTCCTGGGCGTGCCAGATTTGGAAGGGATTCAGGGCCAGCAGCGCGGCGGCCCAAAGTCCCACTTCCTTATCCCACAGTTGTCGGCCCAGGCGATAGGCGAGGGGCACCGCCATCACGCCGAAGAACAGCGAACTGAAGCGCAGGGCGAACTCGCTGCGCCCCGTTAGCGCCATCCAGAAGTGAAGCAGGAAGAAGCTCAGCGGAGGATGGGGCTCGGTGGTGGAAACCGTCTTGGTCAGGATGCTGTTCAGTCCCTTCTGGGCGAACATGACGCTGAAGGCCTCGTCACCGCGCATCTCCTGATAATCCAGGCGGTAGATGCGCAGTCCGAAGGCCAGTATGGTCAGAGTCAGCAGGGCCAACCATAGCCGACGGTTGCGGGTCATCCTTTCCCTCTTTGCTCCCCTCTTTGCCGCGTGCGCTGCCGAATCGCCAGAGCGACCAGTCCGCTGGCGAAAACAAGCAGCGTCAGCGCCGAAATCCCGGCCCCCAGGTACACGCTCAACGGTTCGAAGCGGAAGAGAACGGTATGTTGGCCCGCGTCCAGAGGGACGGCGCGAAAAGCCCCATTGGCCTCGTAGATAGGCGCGGGGCGACCGTCTACGTAGGCGCGCCAGCCAGGATAGAATGAATCGCCCAGCACCAACACTCCCGCCGACGATAGGGTAGCCTCCAGTTTCACCTGGGATGAAGTGTAACGGGTAATGCGCACGCTTTCTTCCCCTTGCGGCGCTTCCACAGGAACTTCTTCCTTCAGCACGACGGAGCGCGCCGGGTCGAAATCGGGTTCGCCGAGGATGGCGTACAGCGTATCGTCGTCCTGGGCCAGACGCACGTCGTGCACCAGAAAGGCGCGCTGTCCATCGTTCGCCAGGCGATAGACGAAAGTCACGTCAGGGTCGCCGACCTCGCCCTTTTTGTAAATCTGCTCGCCTGCGACGGATACCCCCTCGCGGGTGACCAGTCCGCCGCGCCAGGAGACGAGATAGCGCACGCCCAGCAGCTTCCAGCGCACAGCCTCCGGGGCGCGGTCCAGAAATTGCATGTAGCGCGCGGGCTTGTAGGGGGAAATGCCTTGCACCTCCTGCTTGCCGAAATAGCAGGCGACGTGGCCGGGCAGGCGGTAATCGTCCTGGATGCGATACAACCCCTCGTCGGCCAGGATGGCTTCCAGGGCTGGCAGCTCGGGGTATGGCGCTTGTTGAGGGGCGATGTTCAGCCCGCGATTGTTGCTGAAGAGGTCGAAAACGATGACGGCAATGGCCAACCCGCCCGCGATCAGCCGTCGGCGGGGGAAGCGACGGCGTGAGGCGAGGGTAAATCCGCTGCCCAGCAGAGCCAGGGTGGTGATGGCCAGTCGCCCGGAGACTTTGGCCGCCGCCTCGCCTGCGCCGGCCAGGTTGCGCAGAATCTCGACCTGGATGACGAAGATGAAGGCGACCAGGGCCAGCGCGCCCATGAGCCAGGCGGCGCGACGCAGGCGGACCCTGTCACGGCGGCGCATTATCCCTGCCAGCACCTCGGCCCCGTAGGCGGCGAGGACGCTCAGGGCGAAGCTCACCAGAATGGCGAAGTGCTCCTGTCCGCGGAAGAGAGCAAAGCCGGGCAAGAACAGATAAGCGAGGTCGTAGCCGAACAGGTTGCCGCCACAGGAGAGGATGAGACCGGCCACGGCCAGGCCGAACCAGAAAAGCACATCCCGTCGCCGTCCCGCCGCCAAGCCCAGCCAGCCCAGCACCAGGGGCATGATACCCACGTACAGCGGTTGCCAGAAACTGACCAGCCCGGTGACGGCGAACTGGGCGATGTCCTGGGGCGGTAAGCCGGTGGCCGAGAGTTCATAAGGGATGCTGCTGCGCGTGCACAGGCGCGAGTATTCGAGGGTAGGCAGGAGCTGGATAGCGGAAAGCCCTACGGTGAGGGCGATGGCCAGCGCGAGCTGGATCAGGGCCGGTAGCCAGCGGCGACGGGCGCGCCAGACGTGATACACGTAGTAAGCCAGGGTGGGATAGAAGCAGAAAAGAAAGGTGTGCGGATGTCCGGCCAGCACATTGAGGGTGAGGGCACTCACCAGCGCGACGAAATAGCGAGTCCGCCCCGTGCGGCCCAACTCCCGCGCAGCCCACAGTCCAAAGGGCAGCCAGAAACCGCTCTCCAACACGGCTAATTGCAGGGCCGGGTAGCCGGTCAGATAGCCACTGAAGGTGTACACCACCGCGCCCAGGAGCGCCGCCAGGCGATTACGCACCTCGCCGCGCAGCAGGCCGTAGGTGAAGACCCCCGCGCCCAGGATGTGCAGCAGCGCCTCCATCTCCAGCCAGCGCAGGGGGAATTCTTTCAGACCCAGGCCCAGAGCCGTCAGAAGAGAGAGCGTCACCGGCGGATAGGCCAGCGCTGTCTGGGAATCGGCCAGGAAGGGAGCCCCGCAAAAGGTACAGGGTATCCAGAGGGGGATGCGGCCGGCGCGCAGTTCACGGAAGGCGAAAGCACGGAAGGTGTAGAATTGATATGTGAAATCGCCCCGCGCGAATGTAACGCGGTTCACCGGGTTCAGGGTGAAGAAGCGCCAGAAGAAAAGAACCCACAGGATGATGAGTATGGCTATGGCCAGCGCGTCGCGTTTATTCCACTTTAGAGTGCCTTCGTTCTTGACCACCATCGCTCTCCTCGTAACCTGATGGTATGCCTGCTCTACTGGTAGGCAAACGTCAGTTGGATTGTGCCCCCCTCACCTGGCACGATCAGCCAGCCGTCTTCTACCGCTGTTCCGGGCGGGCCATCCACCTCGGCGGGCAAGTGGGGCAGCCGCCAGCGGAAGCCCTGAGGCGGCCTCGCGCCGGAAAGGGAGAGGGTAAGCACTCCCTGCCACCCGGCGTCGGTTTGCTCCACCGTGCTCTCGGTGTGCAGGTTCAGCACGCCGAAGGGGGTGGGGGCGTTCTCCAGGACGATAATCTGCCCGGCCCCGAACCACCACTCGGGCACGCCGCTGAACAGCTTCAAGACATCGCCTCGCTCGGAGACCAGCATCTCGCGCACCAGGGTGGCGTAGCTGGCCGCGGCCCAGGCATGGGGCATGTCGCCGCCGGAGAAGCTGCCGTTGGCCGGATTCACCTGCTCGGCCCAGGCAAAGGTGCCGGGTAAGGTCTGATGGGACAGCGTCCAGGCCAGGATTTGGTGCAGCACATCGGTCCGGCCTAGGCGCAGATAGGCGTGGGCCAGCTCCAGCCCGCCGTAGGTCCAGAATTGCCCTTCGCGGTGGCGAAAGCCGCCCTGGTAGGGCGCGAGCCAGTTCTGGTAGTAATAATCAAACGAGCGGACCAGCAACGGCATCTCACGAGGCAGCACTTCAACTGGCCACAGGACGGGCACCGTGCCCCGGGCCATGGCCGAACCAGCTGTATTCTCCACAGCACTGGGGATGTAGGTCGGTTCGGGCCCCATTACCGCTTCAATGGAACGCAAGATCGCTTCCCGCAGGGAGTCCGCCTCGGCCTGCATCCAGGCGGCGTCGGCTTCCTCGCCCAGTTCACGCGCCGCGTAGGCGGCTTCTTCCAGCCCGACCACGGCCCAGAAATTGTCCCAGTAGTGATGCCAATCGGGCGGGCCGATGTCCTCGGCGCTTTTGCTGGGAGGCAGCAAGCCCTGCGCCGGACCCTCGACATCGGCCTGGGAAGCGCGGAGGTCGGCGATGAATTGCGCCGCCGCTCGCAGTGCGGGGTACCATTCCTGCAGTGTGTTCAAATCGCCAGTGTAGCGGTAGTACGTTGTGACCAAGAAGATGGCCTGTCCCTGGGCGTCCCACTCCTCATCGTACCACGGGATTTTCTCCCCTTGGATGGGGGGCACGCGGCCATTGGGTTCCTGGGCGGCGAAGACGGCCGGGATGTAGGCCCGCACCGCGTCGGCATGGCCGAATTGTAAGAGTGCCAGGCCGATGTAGGCCGCATCGCGCACCCACAGCGCATCGTGGGCCAGGGGGCCGGGGTGGGGGCCGTCGGGGTCGAGGGCCAGGAGCAGGTAGCCCACCGAGGCCGGCACTCCCATCTCCACCAGATCATCGGGCAGGTCAAGTCTCACCTGACCCGTCAACCGCTCCCAGGCGGCGATCGTTTTCGTCAGTCGCGCCTCGGCGTTCACGTCGGCCGTGGGGAAGGGGTCACCGAAGGAGGCCGGAAAGGCGACGTGAAGGCTGATGGACTGTCCGCCTTCCAGGTGGAGCGGGTAGATCAGCACCGCGGCTCCGTCTCCTGCCTGCGCGCAGGCGAGGACATCTTGGGTAGGGGTCTGGCCCTGTAGCGCCGCGGCCATGACTTCTTCCAGGAGACCCACACCAGCCTCGGCGGGCGGCGTGGCAGCGGTCAGGAAAGGCGCGCCGTTGACCCCCAGGTGCTTTTTATCCTGCCAACCGATGGCGCAGATGGGAGCCGCAGCCTGGTTCACTGCGAAAGGGCGCACGATGAGTAGCAAAGACAGCTCGCGCCTGGCTTCGGTGGTATTCTGCGCGTTCACCAGCCAGCGCACGGCGGAATCTTCCATATCATGAAAGAGAGTGCTTTTCAGGGTTATGCCGAAAGCTTTCCACTCCATCTGAGGGAGAGGCAGGTGCTGGTTGGCCAGCGAGAAGCGAATGCCGTTTTGTGTCCCATAGGCCAGGGTACCGCCGGTGGGGTCGTATAGCCATGCTTCGACCGTGGGGGCACTGGCCCAGGGGGCGATAGCGCCGTCGGCGGAGAGCAGGGACTCGTTGGCTGCTTTCGGTGCGCCGCTCATCGTCCAGGCGAAAGGGCGGTCCTGGGCCCAGCCGGGCATGGGCCAGTCGGGATGGGAGTCCGCCAGCCAGGTGATGTATTGAGCTTCGCTCATCACGGCGCGGGGTTCAGGGCCGAGCAGCACTGCCTGTTTCAGTCCTCCATAGCCTCCGTGGTCTTCGAGGCGAAAAGCCAGATGAAGCCGGTTTCCTGCAGCGCCGAACTGTAGCAGATCAAGGGCTACAGCGCGCAGGCCCAGTTCTTCCCAGGTAGCGATTTGTTCGCCGTTTATCCACAGTGTGGCGGCGTCGTCCACCCCGCCGAAGCCCAGGTAGACGGCGGGCCAGTCGGGGAGTGTGATTTGGGTGCGATACCAGGCTATGCCGTCGTAATCCAACCCGCTGAACTCCCACGGTTCGCCGGGAGCGAGAGTTGACCACTCGCCGTCGTCGAAGGTGGGAGCTTGCCACCCCTGGGTCAAGCCCACGTCGTCGGGATCGGTGTGGAAGCGCCAACCCGTGTCGAGAGCGATGGTTGTGGGGGCGACGCAACAGTCGGCGGAAGGGGTTGGGGGTGGCGTTTTGCTTTCGCGTAGTGAGCAATTGGTGAGTAGCAGCAGCAGAAGACAGGCCAGCGTTATCCCCTGGTGAAACCGCGCTTTTACCCCTCTGCTCTCTCTTCGTCTAGCGTCTTTCAATCGTCAGCTCCTTCAGTAGCACTATGTCGTGGGGCAGGCGGGTGTCCTCGGCGTCGTAGGCAGGCAAGCGTTCTCCGGTCTCGGCGGTGTACATGCCCACGGCGATGGTGTACTCACCAGGTGGGGCGTCGTGAGGCACGGGGATGAGGTACTCGTCCGCGATCACTTCGCCCGCATCCCAGAGCGAGGTAGGGTAGTGGCCGTTCAGGGGTGGATTGTCCCAACCGCTGATGCGTTGTCCGCTGGCGTCCAGCAAATGGACAAAAACGGTGTAATCTTTCCCCGGCGACCCCTCGGCGCGCCAGTAGAGCGTCAGATGCAGCGTGTCACCGGGGACCAGTGTTTCCTCGGCAATGGCATAACCCCGCAGGGAGATATGGTCGCCCAGGCGGAAGTCGGTGCGTATCCCTTCGACGGCGGGCCATTGGTGGGGTATCAGCTTGATCTGGCCCTCGAATATCACCGGTGAGCTGTCGTCGCTGCTTACTTCACCTGTGGCCTGTTCCATGGTGGTCACACCGACATCAATGCGGCACAAAGTGGGGGCTCGCGCCTCGGGACTGATGAGCACCTGGTAGTGGTCGCGCAGTATCTCCCCTGGTTTCCACAGGCTGGTGGGGTAAGTGCCCCAGCCGGGATAAGAATCTAAGTTGCCTATCAGCTCCCATTCGCGCCCCAGGAGGTGGATGTACATTAGTCCGTCTTCGGCTATGGGTTCCATCGCTTGCCAGTAGAGGGTGATGTTCACCATATCGCCGGGGCGTGCGAGTTGCGGGGTGATGTCGCAGGCCAGGAGACGGATTTGGCCGTTCCACAGATCATGATCCAGGCGCGGCAGGTGCGCCGGTATTTGTTCCTCGGTGATGGCCGCCGGACGGGCGTAGGCGGGCCGTATGACGGCGAGGGGGCACCAGGTGGACAGGGCCAGCAGTGCTGTGCACCACAGGATGAGCGGTACGCGGCGTCGGTGAAGGGCAGACAATCCGCGCACCAGGGCGATGACCACGGCACTGATGGCCGGGAACATCAATCGTCCCTGCATGGCAGGTATGAGCGAGGTCCAGCGCACCAGCGAGATGAAGACCATGGCCAGCCATAAGCCCAGTAACGCTAAAGGGAGCAGGGCTTTGCTCTTGCGTCCCTCTCGGATCAGCCAGATGATTAATCCGATGAGAGCCAGCAGGGTGAATAAGTCCAGCGCCAGGTAGATAGTCGCTGGCAGTTGAATGCTGAACCAGCCGAAGAGTCCCCAGAAGGACCAGCGCAGGCCCCGGAACTCACCCCACAGGTCCCCCAGGTTTTGGGGGTAGTTTTTGCGCCGCCCCAAGACTTCCAGCATGGGCTCTAAGCCGCTGATGTTGCGGTACAGCAGCCAGTTGCGCCCATACCACCAGCCGGCAATGACTGCGGTCAGTCCGAAGACAATGGCTGCGGCGCGGATGAACCAGGTCAGCGACCGGTGTCGCCAGCCGATCCAGGCCAGCACCACGCCGGCCAGGGCCAGCAGAGCCAGCCCACTGAGTTTGGACAGGGTGGCGAGGCCCAGGATTACACCCAGGGTGGTCAGTTGGAGGGCTGGAAACCGTTTGCTTTCTGGCCTTTCGTACCTGCGCAGCAGGCGCACCAATTGCCACAAGGCTAATGTGCTCAAGAGAGTTATCGCGTTATCGTTGCTGACGGAGCCGCTGATGAACAAGAACTGAGGAATGAAAGCACAGGTGGTCGCAGCGGCCACCGCCAGCCACCGCTCGTCGGGAAAGACTTCACGGGCCAGGGCGTACACGGTGATGATTGTCCCCGCGCCCATAAGCAACGACAGGCCGCGCAGCAGATGCATGGCCAAAGTTGTCCCCCGCCAGGGCCAGGCCTCGCGTTCTGTATGGATGTAGGCGTTCTTGTTGCCCAGGTCGGCGGGAGTGCCCCTGTTGCCCTGGGGGTTTATCCACACCAGTGACTCGGCATCGCTGGTGTCTATCCAGAAGGTGAACGCCGCGCCCAGAGCGTAGTAAAGGGGCGGTTGGCTGCCTTCCTGCTCCCACAAGCCGCGGGTTTCCTCGCTTTGCACGGGTAGCCCTTCGCCATCGGCCAGATGTTTGACGAAAAAGAAGTGATGTAACTCGTCGGGCGTCTCCCACAAGGGCACGGTAACTGAGTAGACCGCGCCCAGCACCAGGAAGACGATGACGACCAGGGACATAAGCACGAGGTCCCAGCGCCATTTTCTCGTGGAGCGCGGATTGCCGGTCTGTTCGCTGTTCAATTTTTCTCCTTCACTTGTATCTTGTTGAGGATAATCCAGTTTTCGGGTACCTGTTGGCCGTCAGACAGAGTGACGGGTAGACGCTCCCCGGTATCGGCGTTGAACATGCCCACGGCAATGGTGTATTCGCCGGGTGTGGTATCGGCTGGCAATGGCAGGTGGTACACATCTTCCACCACTTCGCCCGGAACCCAGAGCTCAGTGGGATAGGTCCATTCCCGGGGCCAGACGTCCCGCTGGACGGGGACTTTTCCGTCCTGGTCAATGACGTGGACGAATACGGTGTAGTTGATGGGAGTCTGCTCTCGGCACTGCCAGTAAAGGGTCAAGGTCAGCGTGTCGCCGGGATGGAAAGAAGCAGGGCTGAGGTCATAACCCAGCAGGGTTATCACGTCGCCCAGGTCGGCGTTCACTTGATGCTGCATCTGAGGCACGGTGAATTCCCGTTCCCTCTCGGCGACCGTCACGCTCCCTAGCGCGGCGCGATCTCTGCGCCATACTCGCGCCCACGTGCCCGGCGTGGGTGTGGATTGCACCAACTCTAGCTTATAGCGACCCGCCGGGGCGTCGGGAGGGATGCGGATGCCGTGTTTGCTCTGCACCACTTCGCTCTCTTGCCATTGGACCGTTGGGTAGTTATGAGTTAGGGTGATAGCTTTCTCGTTCCAGACTATGCCCTCGGGACCGATGAGTCGCAGGGTGAACTGGTAGCTGCCTTGCGGCTGCTGAACTGCGCGCCAGAAAGTGTTGGCGAAAATCCATTCCCCCGGCAGGATGGTGGTGTTCTGGAAGCTGCTCCCCAATAGTTCTATCTCGGCGAAGCGCTGTTCAATGCGGCGCTCCAGAGGCAAATTGTTTACCGCGGGAGGAGTAGGCGGCCGGCCTATTTCCAACGCGGTCAGGAGCAGGGATTTGCTGTCGCCATGAGGCAGCAGGCCGGCTGGGTTGTACATGGTTAAAGCCAGGCGGTACTCACCGGGGGGGGTGCCCGGCTCGATGTCCAGTTCTCCTTCTGTGCGTACGTATTGGTCAGGTGACCAGGGTCTATGCACAGGCCAGTTCTTAAGCATCAGAGGGAGGAAGACCTGGTGCTCTTGTTGTGTGGAGGAGGTGTCACTTTGCTCTGATACTTTGTATGAGGGCTGAGCAAGCGATGAGCTGTTCTGATTGGCCCATTGGGCCACACTATCCAGCACGAGTGCCTGAGTGGTTGTGCCCCAACGCAGATTATCGGTATCTAGCACTTCCAGGGTGAAGTGGTAATCGGTGGGAGTGCCGCTTAGCACTTGCCAGTATAGCACATAACGCAATGGTTGGCCCGCTCGGGGCGGATAGCCGGGCAGGTCATAGCCCAGCAGCCTCACTTTCCCGTCGAACTCGATGTCCAGCGGGTATTGTGGGGTGGGTTCGTACGGGCTGAACGGCTGGTGAGTGGAGAAGGCGCGAATCTCCACGATGGAGGCGTAAGTGTGAAAAGAGGTCAAATCCACTTCGGGGAGGTAGCGCCGCAGCCAGTGCAAAGGAATGCGGTCCGGATCGCCCCAGTGCGGCGTGTGCGATGAGGCCAGCCAGATTCGCTCGCATTCGGTGGTCAATTCTCGCAAGACGGCTTCTGTTTGCTCTGGTGGCGCGTTCAGAAGAGGCAGGCCCACCCAGGGTAAGCCGGAATCGGCGTAATAGAAATACAACTGGGAGATCTGCGCCGGGTTGATGACGATGCAATCGCCGGGTTGGGCATGTCTACGCAGGTATGCTCCCCAGGCCCGGTGGTCGTCTTTTTCGAATTTTTTGTCCCTGAAATAGCGTTCGCTGCCCCAGCCCATGCCCAGCAATAGCAGTACTAGGGCAAGTATCGCTGTTCCTCGCCACATGCTGTGTCGGTGAAGGGAGAGCGTGGTGGCCAGGCTCGCTCCCAGGATGATGTAGAAGGCGGGGCTGATGAAGATCAGATGGCGAACGTTCATATAGGCAGGCATGATGTGCGAGAACAGGTACATGACGAGCACCGGCAGGGTGAGGTAGGTCAGCAATTTGGGTAGGGTCTGTCCCTCTCCTGTGGTGAGGCGGTATTGGCTGACGTGGACGCAGAGCGCTAGCACGCAGCCCAAGAAGATGAACCGCTCTGTCCAGAGTAGCCACTGAGGTAGTCTGGAGGCCGCCGTCGGCCCGGGCCCCATGGAATCGAGCAAATCGCGCACGAGATCGGGCAGGGGGATGAAGCGATAACCGGCCATGGGCTGCTTCGGCATGGCATACAGGCCGTAGGCGAGTACGGGCAGGGCTACCAGCAGAACCAGGGCTGAGGTCAGGATGACTTGTTTCCACCGGCCGCTCCGCGCTGCGAAGAGCACAATGACAACCCCGTGTACCGGCAGTA
>JACIWR010000075.1 GCA_014360845.1 Anaerolineae bacterium | reverse complement strand
TAAGCGCAGTGTGATCAACCGCCTGATCGATCGCATCAGGAGACTAGAGGCACGAGGGACTGATCATTATGCAGACAGTTAAAATGGTTATCACCGGCCCTTTCAGTTCAGGCAAGACTCAGTTTATCCGCACCATCAGCGAGATAGATGTCGTCTCCACCGATCGCAAAATCACCAGCGAGTCCGAGCGGGTCAAAGCGGAGACGACGGTGGCCATGGATTTTGGCCGCATCACCGTGGATGAAGATTTGGTGCTCTACCTCTTCGGGACCCCCGGCCAGAAGCGTTTCGACTTCATGTGGGAAATTCTGTCCGAAGGAATGCTGGGCTTCATCGTGCTGATTGACAGCGCCCGGCCGGAGACTTTCCGGGAAGCACGCCGGATTTTGGAAGTGTTCCGGGGATATGCTCCCACCCCTTATGTGGTAGCAGCCAACAAGCAAGACCTGCCCGATGCCTGGGAACCCGAAGATCTGCGCATCGCACTGAGGATTGACCCTCAGGTCAGAGTAGTGCCTTGCGTGGCCAGAGATAAGGAGAGTGTCAAAGCCGTATTGTTGGAACTGCTATACGCTATTCTAGAAGAGATGGACGCGGAAGAGGCCTGAGGCCCCATGTTCTGCGTCTTTAATGCGAGAACAGCGGTCAAGGGTTGCCACCTGACTTCGCGATAGACTTTGAGCGTTTCTGGAGGATGCATTGAGCTCCATCGTGACTGACGAAGGCGTTGTCCACTACGAGGTGGACGGGCGGGGGAAACCCGTCCTTTTATTACATGGCTGGATCAATTCCTGGGATGTGTGGCGCGATACAATGCTCACCCTGTCGGACCTGGGCCGATATAAAATCTACGCGCTCGATTTCTGGGGATTCGGCGAATCCATCAAGCAAAAAACTCCACCTTTTCGTATTCCTTCCTTCGTCCGCATGGTAGATCAATTCATGGAGATTATGGGCATCAGCCACGCGCCGGTGATCGGGCACTCCATGGGCGGGACGGTGGCCCTCAGTCTGACTCTGGACCACCCGACCCGGGTGGAGCAAGTGGCTGTGGTGGGTTCGCCCATCAATGGCATGTCTCTTAATATATGGCTTATCCTGGCCGGCAATCCCACCATGGCCTGGCTCGTATGGCGTCTTCCTTTCCTGCTGCGTTTGGTGGTGTGGATGGTGTTGGCCCGCGATAAGCCCCAGACCCGGCACATGATCGAACGGGACCTGTCGCGCACGGCCATGGAACCCTTCTTCCGCAGCATCGAGTCTCTGCGCAAGACGGATTTACGGCCCCGCCTGGGGGAGATTCGCGTGCCCACCCTGGGAATTTTTGGCCGGCATGACAATATCGTGAACCCCTCTCAGGCCGAAGTCCTGGCCCGCGGAGTACGGATTGCTCAAGTGCAGATGATGGAACACTCCCGGCACTTTCCGATGTTGGATGAGCCGGAGCTGTTTTACAAGACCCTGTTGGGCTTCCTGGACCAAGCGTGACGTCGCCCTGGAAGGAGCTCTCTATGACCGAGCATCGAACGCAGCCCAACATCTCAGGCAAATACTTCTGGCCCAACAAGATGGGGCGCATGTTCCTTCTGGCCCTGGAAGATGTTATGGGCAAAAATGGGGTGAGCGCGGTCTTGAACCTGGCCAATTTGAGACATTTGGTTAACCGCTATCCGCCCAATAACCTGGATTTGGGATTCAGTTTCGAGGAGATGAGCCGAATCAACCAGGCCCTGGAGGACATGTACGGTCCACGCGGGGGGCGGGGATTGGCCATCCGGGCTGGCCGGGCCGGCTTTAAATACGCTCTTAAGGACTTCGGTTCTCTGCTGGGCATGGCCGATTTGGCCTTTCGTCTCTTGCCCCTGGGGATGAAGCTGAAAGTGGGCCTCAATGCCATGGCCGATACCTTTAACAAATTCACCGATCAGCGGGTGACTCTGGAAGAGGAAACGGATCACTTTGTCTACATTATTGATCGCTGTCCTGTGTGCTGGGGGCGGCACACCGAGGAGCCTTCCTGCCACGCGGCCATCGGCCTGCTCCAGGAGACGGTGCACTGGATCAGCGGCGGTAAAATGTTCCAGATTGAGGAAGTGACCTGTGCTGCCGAACTCTCGTGGGATATTTTCAATGGCCCCGTTATCAATGGCCGAGTGGTAGCTCTGGACGAGAGCAAGCTCATCCTGGACACCGATGGGTTTCAGTTGCCCGTGGTGGTGGATGGTGAGACTCAACTCCTCGTGCGCGGCGTGGAGCAGCCGTCGTTCACCGACTTGCGGGTTGATGATGTGGTTCTGGTCAGCGGGGAGTTCAGCGAGGGCGTAATTCATGCCCAGGCCCTGGCCGGGCGCTATACCTGTACTTTCATCGTCGGTAAGCGACCGGTGAGTTAACGCCTGGATTTTACCCAACGCAGGTGACCAGTACATCGGATGAAGGACCAACAATGCGTAAGATTATTATCCGTGATAGCAGAAAGATCGCCCCGTTCAACGAACCGGCACGAGATCTACGGATAATGAACAAGCCTTTATGGCTGTTTCAGCGGGATGTACTGGCGCGATATTGCACGGAAGAACGCGAAGTAAATAGCCTGGAAGAGATCGAATGGGAAGAGGGTGTCGAAACCCTGGTTTATCGCGATAGCCTCTTTTTCGATGAGTTCTTTTTCGAGGCTTTCCTGAGAGAAGCTCGAAAGCGGAAGAAGGCGTGCCAGGTGGCCTTCTCGCCCGCGGATCGTGCCATTGTACATCATGCTCTCCCTTTGCAGGATGGCATCAGACCGCTGGACGATCTGTACGTCGCGGATATGTGGTATCTGCCACGGGGCGTGTGGGAGGAACCGCAGCCCGTGGTCATTGACACTCTGGCGCGGGAGATAGGATACTATCACGTGCCCACCTATATGGCTTCCGAGAGGGGCGAGATGGTTTTTTTCGTGCCCCTGCGGGCTTTCCTCTCTGTGGAGCACTGGGTGCATATTTTCATGGCCAATTCGGCCTTTGGCATCTGGGCTCATGGCGCTCGCATTGAGAGCGAGATGGGGCGTTTGGGGGCACGTCTGAAGATATTGGGCCGTGCCTTGCTGGAACGGAAGCAGGTTCTCTCCTGCTCGTCGTTGGTTCAAATAGGTCGTAATTGCCATATTGATCCCACGGCCATCATTCAAGGTCCGGCTATCATTGGCGATAACGTGGTCATAGGGCCGGGGGCAGTGGTCACCAACAGTGTTATCGGTAACAATGTCAACATCGCGCAGGGATGCCAGGTGATGCTCAGCGTGATTTGTGACCGGTGTTTTCTGCCCTTCCGCGCGGCGGTCATGCTGACCACGTTGATGGAAGATTGCATCGTGGCCCAGAATGCCTGTCTGCAGTGTTGTGTTGTGGGGCGCAACTCTTTTGTAGGCGCGGGCACGACTTTCACCGATTTTTATCTGATCCCTCGCCCCTCTATTCGCACCATGCGCGATGGTGTGCTGGAAGATGTGGGCCTGAAGGTCATCGGGAGTTGTATCGGTCATAACTGTCGTATTGGCGCTGATCTGACGTTTTATCCGGCGCGGATGGTGGAATCGGATACGGTACTGGTTCGCTCGGAGGAGCGGGCGGTGATAACCAAAAATGTCAGTTACGAGGAGGGTGATCAGCACCGCTTGCCTAACGGTCATCAACATCCCCGGCTCTATCCCAGAGACTAAGGGGCCGTGAGGATGTGATGCTGTTACTACTCAGGCTAGCAGGCGCACTGTCCTCCCCAGGCTCGTAGCCCCCGTCCCGGGGGCGTCTCGGCTGAGAAAACCGCGCAAAAGACAGCGTCTTGCTGCATGGAACGTCCCCGGGACGGGGACTTGGAGCATAGGCTGAGTAGTCACGTAAGGACCAAGCAGAACAGAGGGAGAAGAACATCTTGCTCGGAGAAAAAAGAATCAGAGAAATCACCGACCACATCCTGGCCTGCTCTACAGCAGACCAAACCGAAGTGGTCATCATTGCTCAGGATAGTCAGCTCACCCGCTTTGCCAACTCCACCATCCACCAGAACGTAGCCGAGCGAAATACACAAGTCAACGTCCGCGCCGTGGTGGGCAAGCGTATCGGTGTGGCCTCCACCAACGACTTAAGCGCGGAGGCCCTGCAGCGCGTGGCGGAGACGGCGGTGACCATCGCCCGGCTGCAACCGGAGAACCCCGATTTCATCTCCCTGCCCGGACCGGCGGCCATCACCCCGGTACACGCCTTCGACGAAGCCACAGCCGCCTTCACCCCCCAGCAACGAGCGCAGGCCGTGGCCAACATCTGCCGCCAGGCCATCGCCGAAAGGCTCGTCGCCGCTGGCGCCTTCAGCACCACCGTTTATGAGACGGCCGTGGCCAACTCCCTGGGCGTATTTGCCTATCACCCCAGCACCGAAGCCGAGTTGAACACGGTGATCATGAGCGATGACAGCTCCGGTTACGCAGCTCAAATCTCCACCCGCGCCTCCGACCTCGACGCCGAATCCCTGGGTCGCGAGGCGGTGAACAAAGCTCTGCGTAGCCGCCATCCGCGCGCCCTGGAACCGGGGCGCTACACCGTCGTCCTGGAACCTTACGCCGTCCAGGATTTCCTGAGCACCTTCGCTTATCTGGGCTTCGGGGCCCAGGCCGTCCAGGAAGGGCACAGCTTCATGGCGGGCCGCTTCGGCGAGCGCATTATGAGCGAGGCCATCTCCATCTGGGATGACGGCTTAGACTCCAGAGGCCTGCCCCATCCCTTTGACTTCGAGGGTCAACCCAAACAGCGGGTGGACCTGATCCGCCACGGCGTGGCCGAAGCGGTGGTTTACGACTCGTACACGGCGGGCAAGGAGGGCAAGCGTTCCACAGGTCACGCTCTGCCTGCGCCCAGCACCTACGGCCCCCTGCCGCTGAATCTGTTCATGGCCAGCGGTCAGGCCACTCTGGAGGAGATGATTGCCAGCACCGAGCGCGGTTTGCTCGTGACCCGTTTCTGGTACACTCGCCCGGTGCATCCCAGGCTGGTCATCGTCACCGGCATGACCCGCGACGGCACTTTCCTGATCGAACGGGGAGAGATCGCCTACCCGGTCAAGAACCTGCGCTTCACCCAGAGCTACCTGGAAGCCCTGGCCCAGGTGGAACTCGTGGGCCGCGAACGCCGGCTGCTGTCCGGCTTCGGCGGGGCAGATTACGTGCCCGCCCTCAAGCTCTCCGAATTCAACTTCACCGGCGCGACCGAGTTCTAGCGGGCGGTCAGTCGCCCCTATTCCCCGAATACCTGCGCGGTGAAACGATACAACCGGGCTTGTGGGTCCTGCCAGGCGTCGTCCGGCAGGCCGGCCTTGCGGCACACCTGGCGCAGGAACTCCTCGCGATCCCATCCCTGCTCGATGGGCACCTGCGGTAGAAGCACCCCCTGCTGCTGCCCGCGGACAATGAGCAGCCCGTCACGCCCCACTTCGATGGTCGTTGGATCGGTCACCGGTTCCAGGTCAGAGAGCACCGAGATTTCCAGGGTGAGCTCCGGCAGCTCCTCGGCGGTGACAGGCGGGAACCGGGAGTCGGAGAAGGCCGCGGCCAGCGCCGCGTACTGCACCGTCAGGTACAGCGGTCGCTCGGCCACCAGGTTACCGATGCAACCCCGCAGTTCACCGCCCTTCTCCAGAGTCACGAACGCGCCGCGCTGCTGCATCAACCCCGGCGTTGCCGGCTTGTAGATGGGCACGGTGCCGCTATCCAGGTATTCGGCTATGGTTCGCCGGGCCAGAGCCAGAAGCTCGCGCTGTTCTCCTGGGTCCAGGAAAACGGGTTCAGGCGGCGGACTGGGCAGCGGGGGCAGAGCAAAGCCGGGATTGCCCCCCTGTCCCGGCCAGAAGGCCACCGCGCCATAGCCGACCACCTGTGTGTGATCGCCGAAAGGGGTATCGCCGGAGTTGGCGTAGTGGAGCACCGTGGGTTGCGCGTCCCAGGCCTGGGCGGTGAGCATGGCAGTGAGCACCGCCCCCGGACTGCAAAAGCAGGTCACCAGATTGGGTACGCCCGCGCCCATCTGCTGCTCGGCAGTGTCGAGCAGAGCCTGTGGGTCCATGCCCTCGATGGCGGCCAGGGTGGCGGCGTCCACGCGGCGGGCGTCATCGTAAGGCGGATAATGCGCCAGATCGGTGCTGGCCACGATGAGCGCATCCTTGCTGGCCAGAGCCTGCACCAGCGCCCGGCTGAGCACCTGCGCGTTTTCCAGCGTCCCCTCGCGGATGACGATGGGCACGATGTGGAAATCGGTCAGCGTGCGCTGGAGGAAGGGAATCTGGTTCTCCACCGGATGCTCGTAACTGAAAGCGGCCCGGTCGAAGGAGATGACCTCGGGCGCGGCGTTGATCAGCACCTGGGCTGTCGTCTCGTCAATGGGCACAACGCCCAATGGGGTCTGGAACGCGCCCTGGGCATACACGGCGATGGTGGCCGTGCCGTTACCGCTGTGGGTATCGCCGATGATGACCACGGTGTCGTAGTTCTGGCCCTGTATCTGCTTAAAGGCGTGGGCCGCCACTGCCCCGGAGTAGATGTATCCGGCATGGGGCACGATGATAATCACCGGCTTCTCATCGGGACGAACGGGCTCGCCGGCCTGCTCCAGGTAAGCATCTACCATTTTGGCCAGTTCTTCGGGGTCATCGGGATACCAGCGGCCCGCGCCGTCGGCGGGGCGGATTTCCGTCGCCCCAGACGTGGGTGCAGTGGATGCCACCGGGCCGGCAGTCGGCGACTCCTGTGGCGCAAAGCAAGCACTGAGTAGAACCAACATCACGCATAGCAACAGGCCCTTGAAACGCATAGCGCACACCTCGATTTCCTGGTGTACCAGGTGCGTCGCACCTTCGCCTCTCACCCCTAAACCCATACCCCCGGTATGGCCGTGCCGCACGTCGGGCACTTCCCGTCCCGCAGGTAGTACTCCATCACCGAGAAACCGGTGCGGGCGATGAGAAGCCGTCCACACTGGGGACAGAGGGTGTTGTTGCCGGGATGGCCGGGGACGTTGCCTACGTAAACATAATGCAAGCCCTCTTCTTTGGCAATGTCATAGGCCCGCTCCAGGGTCTCCACCGGGGTTGGGGGTAGATTGGTCAGCTTGTACATCGGGTGGAAACGGGTGAAGTGCAGCGGCACATCCGGTCCGACGTTATCCCGCACCCAGCGGGCCAGTTCGCGCAGTTCGTCCAGGTCGTCGTTGAGAGTGGGCACGACAAGATTGACGATTTCCAGATGCACCCCCTCTTGATGGATGGTCTTGATGCTCTCCAACACCGGGTCCCGCTCGGCGGAACAAACCCGGCGGTAGAACTCCCGGTTGAAGCCCTTGAGGTCAATCTTGATGGCGTCTACCACGCGGCAGAGCTGGCGCAACGGGTCCGGATTGATGTATCCCGCCGAGATGACCACATTGCGCAGGCCATTGATGCGGGCCAGATGCGCCGTGTCGAGCATGTACTCGTAGAAAATCGTGGGCTCGGAGTAAGTGTAGGCCACCGAGGTGCTCTGGCGACTCAGAGCAGCGGAGACCACCGCCTCCGGTGGAGCGTCGTAGTTCACCGTTTCCTCGGGGCGTTTCTGGGAGATGTCCCAGTTCTGGCAATAAAGACAGTGCAGATTACATCCGGCCGTTGCTATCGAAAAAGCCAGCGTGCCCGGCAGGAAGTGGTAAAAGGGCTTCTTCTCGATGGGATCGTTGTTCAAGGCGCAGGGATTGCCGTAGACCATGGTGTAGAGCTTGCCACCGCGATTTTCGCGCACGCCGCACTCGCCGCGATGTCCTTCAGAGATGACACAGCCACGCGGGCAGAGGTTACACTTCACGTACTCGCCCTGGTGCGACACGTGACAATACAACACCCGCGAGGGATCGCTGGTGCCGTGGCAGGAAGCACAATCCAGAGCCCCGGCCGCGCCAACACTGGTGTAATAGAGAGCTTCGTGGGCGTAAGAGGGCAGGGGGCCTGGAGTCGGCTCAGCGCCGGTCCGCGCCGCGCATCCACCCGCCGCCAACAGCGTCCCGCCCCCCAGCGCACACAACCCGAACCCGGCCATACCCTTCAAAAACTCACGTCTCGTCATCCCACTCATCTCTACCTCCATGTAGAACGGGCTTAAGCCCGTTCTACAAAAGCTTAATACACGTGCAGGCTCTGCAAACCGACCGCCCGCGCCAGCCCACTGACACCCCATAAGGTGAAAAGCACCGTCCCGAACCCGAACAATGCCAGCAGTGCCAATCGCAGCCCCCGCCAGCCACGCATCAAGCGCAGATGCAGAAACAGGGTATAGACCAACCAAATAATCAGTGACCACGTCTCCTTGATGTCCCAATTCCAATACCGGCCCCAGGCCATCTGCGCCCAAACGGCCCCACACAGCAAAGCCAGGCTCATCCAGGGATAGCCCAGCACCACCGCCCGATAAAGGACGGCATCGCAGACGTCCAGGGCGGGCCAGGGATCGGCTTCGAGCGGGGTTGCGGGCAACATCAAGCGCTCGCGGCGGCGCTCCACCGCCCAACGGACCAGAAGGAGCAACGCAGCGCCAGCAGCCACGGCAAAGGCCCCGTAAGCCAGCGCCGCCGTGCCCACGTGTAACGGCAACCAGGCGGAACGCAAAGCGGGCACCAGAGGACGAATAGCCCGTCGAGCAGGGGGGACGCGGAGAAGAGGATAACAATCCAGCAGAAAAGCGATGCCCAAGGCGAAGGCACCCCCAGCCCCTACCCGCGTCCATCGCTCTAACAGCAACCACATCAGCACCGTCGCGGCCACGAAAGCCAGGGTGAACTCATAGACATCGGTCAGCGGCCAGCGCCCGGCCCGCAGTCCGCGCGCGACGAGTCCGCCCCCCTGGGCCAGCAGAACCGCCACGGCCAACCCGCTAGACAGCCAGCCCGCCCAGCGGCGATAGACCAAAAGTTGCACCGCATAAGCGATGACCGTCGCCAGCAGTCCCCAGAAGGCCAGGATGAAAAGCCAGTCATCGGGCATCGTTATCCCTCACCGCCTGCCGTAAAGCCTCCACCACGCGTGCAAACTCCTCCTCAAACCCCGGCGTGTCCCGTCTGGCCTGCCCGACCAGGCAAATCTCATCCTCCGCCACGCGCAGCCACAAACGCCGGCGCGGAACGAAGAAGGCCAGCACCAATCCCATCACCATCACAGAGGCTCCAGCGACCGCCGGACCGAAGCCGGGATCATGCACCAACTCCAGCACCGGATAATACTCACGGGTGAAAGTGAACCGCACCCCGCCCACCTCGACCTTTTCCCCCTCATCAGGGTAACCCTGGGCCAGAAGTTGACCGTCGTCCAGGCGGCGCACTTGGACGAACAGAGGCGGCTCCTGGGCGTGATGCACCAGGTCCAGCGCCAGATCATACTCCGGGACGAGGAGCTTCTCCCCCGCGCCCGCACCGGCAAAAGAGATCACTATGCTGCCCTGCGCCTCCCGCGCGGTGGATTCCACGCGCATGGTCACCGCTGACACCTGTTCATCTCGTGCATCTACCCGCACCGCCGGACCGTAGGAGGTCAAGTAGCAGGACACACCGCCGTACCGCAGTGGCGCGTTGACCCGCACCGTCTCCCGCTGGACTTCGACCTCGTCCGCCAGAACCGCTATGGTGGCCGCGTAATCCCATCCCCCATCCGGGGCGCGCTCGACGGCAAAATCCTCACTGCGCAGCGCCCACCCCTGTCCCACAGGGACCACCTGCCCCGGAGGCAAAACCACATCCGGCATGCGCCAGCCGGCCCAGCGGGTAGCGGCGAAAGCCAGGACCACCACCAAGACCCCCAGGTGCACCAGGGGCATGGCCAGATGACTCCAGCGTCCCCGGTCGGCGTAGAAGTAGGTGACGCCTTCGCGCACAACTTGTACCACGCGATAGCGCCGTCGCGCCAGCACACGGCTCACCCGGTCGGCGGCGGCCCGGTCCGCGGGGATGGTAGCGCGAAATCGAGCCTGGGTGTAGAATGCAGTAGGCTGGATCACGCGCGGTGAGGCCACGATACCCCGCCAAACGACGCCCAAACGGTTCACAGTACAAACCAGGGTATTGAGGGCCAGGAGGACAACAACGAGGACAAAAACGGGGCTGCGATAAACGGTGAACAATCCCAACCACTGGTACAATGCGGCCCGCGCGCCGAACCTCTGCCGCGCCACAGCCAGCCACTCAGCTCGGGCCGATGCATTTCCCGCGACTGGCGAGGGCATCTGGGGGACGACCGTACCCAGCAAAACCACAATCACGAACAGAGCCAACAGAAGGGCCGCCAGACGGAGCGAACTCAATCCGCGCCAGATGCGGGTCACCAGCACAGCGATTATATTTGTTCTGGTGAAATCCTTGCCCTCACTCATCACCAGCCAGCAATCGGGTTAAAACCCGGCCTTCCATGATGGGCGGCACAGACTCTCCCAGCAGGTGCAAAATGGTGGGGGCCACATCAATGATCCGCGCCCCCTCTACTTCCACCCCTTGGGCGATTCCCGGCCCCGCGGCGAGCAACACGCCGGGCACGTCACCGGGCAAATACGGGCCCTCGTGCCCCCCCGACCATTGACTGCGGTTCGCCTCCACCAGAGGCGCGCCGCTCACCACCCGCCCCAGCGACTCCCCGCGTCCCAGGCCGTACCCCAAATGCAGGGCCGGGATCAGGTCCGGCCCCTCCTCGCGCGCCGACTCGCCATAGACCTCTTCACCCCGCACCACAGCTTTGACCACCGGTTGGCCCGTTTCCGGATCGCGCCAGGCCAGCAGCTCCTCGCTGATCCGCTGGCGCAGCGCCTCGTATTCCGGTCCCGGCGTGACTATGCCCCGGGGCTCGCGGCCTCGCACGTTGAGCCAGATACCTCCCGTGCCGAACATGCAGGCCCGGGTGTGCTCCCAGGCCACGCGGGACCCTTTGCGGGGTCCGGTGGGAGGAGCCGGCGGATCAGCAGCTTGCAGGTAGCCCCGACTCTGCAACCAGGCGTTGAGGTACACGTGGCGGTAGATGGGGGTGCCCCCGTGATCGCTGAGGACTATCACCACCGTGTCCTCGTCCACCAAATTCAGCAAACGGCCCACCTGTGCATCAATCCAGCGATAGGCCCGCTCCAACTCACCGCCGAAACGCTGCGCACCTTCCCAGGTGAAAGCCGGATGCCGCTCATCTTGATAATGCCAGAAGAGATGTTGAATATTGTCCACAGTGAAGAAATGAGCCACACACAAATCCCAGTCCCGCTCCCGCACCACCGTCTCCACGATGGCGGCCTGCTCCTCCCAGCCGTGATAAGCGTCCTCCAGGAAGACCTCCGGCGCAATCAAACCCTGGCGCAGACCGGCCTCGTCGGCGGGCAGGCCCAGAGTGGTAAAAGGCCCCAGCCGGGCCGCGAGTTCAGCGGCAAAGGCGGCGGGCTCACTCAGGGGGAAAAGGGGCGCTTCTGGAACGCATTGCACCGCCGTGCGATATAGCTCCAGGCGATGAGCGTTCAAAGCCACAACCCGGAAGCGACACATGCCGAACACCTGTCCCTGGCCCGGCACAGGGAAGGCGATGCGCAGCCATTCGCTCCATTCGCCAAGACTCAAAGCCGCGCTGGGGTAGAGATGATCTCCCAATGTGATGAACAGCCGCCCTTCGGAGACGCGACAGTGCAGCGGCACGGTGACCGAGTTAGGTCCCTCTACCACGCTATGCCACATCCCTGCCCCGTCCCGTTTCAGCACATAGATGGGCATAGGTGTATCGGAGGTCGCGCTCGGTGCGCGGGCGTGGTCGGTGGTGTACAAGGCCGAAGTGCCAAAGGACCCGCGCAAATCGGGCATCCCCAGGCCGGCCAGAGTGCCGCCCGGCACCGGGTCTGGCGGGAATGTGCCGGGGACTCTGAGGAGAAAGCTCGTGCGTCCCCGCTCACCCAATACCTGGGCCAGAGTGGGAACTTGTCGGCGGCTGCTATAAAGGGGTAAACCATCCGCGCCCGTGGAAACGGAAAAGAGTCCTATGGTGGGACGGTACATCCCCCGCGCCTTGGTGACAAAATCGCGAATACCGTGGACGGCGGCTCTCGCTCCGGTCAAAAACGAACTCCAGGCCACCGGCGATACCGGCGGGAAAGTGGTCTCCAACGGGCCAAAAACACCTGTCGAGATCAGCCTGGCCAAGTGGGGCAGATCCCCGGCCCGTAACAAGCGCTTCAGAATCAGCGGATCCGCCCCATCAACCCCGATGACCAATACTTTTCGCCGATTAACCTCAGTGTACATGGAAAAACTCCTAAAACGCAAAACGTGATACGCGAGGGCTGTCCTTCACTTCAACGCCTTACGTTCACGTTTCACGTTTCACGTCTCACGTTTCACGCGTTTCGCGTTTCACGTCTTGGGATGCTATGCCGGTAAGAAAATCCCGGGGATGAGAGATTTATGTTTCTTCTTCTCCGGAGGAGACCATATAAGGCAATGAGTAGATAAGCCGTCGGTCGGCTTCTATAGCCGTTACCGCCTGGCGGGTGAGATAGACGATATACTCCGTCGGACTCCGGAACCCGGTATCCTCGATAATCCTCTCCACCCGTTCATACAGCTCCCGCGGGATGCTGATCGTCGTGTATTTTCCCTTTCGCCCGGTCATGATTGCCCCCTGAGAATGCTGTGAATAGCGATGAATACACCCTCTCCTCGCCGAGGGAACTGCCCTCAGGCGACTGTCATCTGAGGTAATTATACGCTCAAACACGAGCGGCGTCAAACAGCTTGTCAATCAGACAAAACGTGGTATAATTATACAAAAGCGTAATAGGGGATGATTACCTCAAGCGTAACTGCTCAGCCGTCTATCGCCTGGCGACCGAAGCTTGTGCTGGTCGCAGCCGAAGGGGGCTTCGCCGACCATGGCTGCGATGCTTCGACTACGACCAGTCAAGCTGGTGCCGCGTAAGCGCGGTTCCAACCGCCGGTCTGGGCAGTTACCCTCAAAGGAAACGGGGGAGAGTCTATGGCAAACATCCTGGTTGTGGACGACGATGTCTACGTAGCCGACACCATGCAACGTAGTCTACAAAAGCGCGGGCATGAGGTCTTGACTGCTTACAACGGCATTGAAGCGCTGGGGCTGATCCAGCAACAGATTCCCGACCTGATCATCCTGGACATTTCGATGCCACGCATGAACGGCATCGAGGTCTGTCGCCGGCTCAGATCGGATGCCAGGACCAAGTCTATCCCCATCATCTTTCTCACAGCCCGCTCCATGATCGAGGATAAAATCGAGGGCTTTGAGGCTGGGGCCGACGATTACATCACCAAACCCTTTGACATCCAAGAGCTGGAACTGCGCATCAAGGCCATCCTGCGACGTTGTCAACCGCCGGCGGAGGAGCCTTCAGCCGACATCCTCACCGTGGGGCCTCTCTCACTCAACTGTCGCTCCTTCGAGGCCACGGTGAACGACCGCTCGGTGCTCCTCACACCCATCGAGTTCGAGCTCTTGCACCA
>JACIWR010000074.1 GCA_014360845.1 Anaerolineae bacterium | reverse complement strand
CGAGAGCACCCCGTTGAAGCTCTCGATAGGAGATATTTCATTAAAGAGCTCGAGCAAACCCTCTTTCGTGAACCACTCAAACGAGCTCCGCTGGACCTCGATCAAATCGGGCAAAGGATGTACATCCGCAATACGGGCGTATGACTTATACTTCGCGTTTCTAGTCATTATCTATCTGCTCCTTTAACACCCCCAGGGACAGTATGGTACCTTCCGCGGGGCGTTGCGCCCCCGTTTGCCAATCGAGTCTACTTTGCACTTGCATCTTCCGGGGGGATTATAAATCAATCTGGGCTGAGCCTTCAATACTTCCTTATGGCGCCCCTACCTCTGAGGTGAGGCACACTGTGTGGGCCCGCGCCTTTGCCGGGGGAAGTTGGAAGGAGATATACACGGCAAAAAAACCCAATCCGCAGGCCTGTCTGCTACGCAAATTGGGTTACTGTTCTTCTTGCATCACGATATTATACTACTATATATGCAATTGTGTCAAATATCTTCGGGGGAATTTTTTGATCAGTTTTCGATAGAGGTATATCCCGCAAGATGTTGTAGTTAAAACGGATAGCAGGTACAACATGTGGTAGAGCCGTGGTCATTTTCAGGGCGTGAAAACAGAATACCCGCGTACTCCCGTGCACTCCTGACTTCACCGAGAAATACATAGCGGAAACGCTCTCTCCGGCACCTAACCCCGCACCACCGACTTAGCGCCCGCATTGGTCCGGGCATATATCACATAAGCGACGATGCCCGCCACGGATACCACTGACCCCAACACTGCCGCCCCGATGAATAAGCCGCGCCGGCCGGCAAAGGACTTGCTCGGCTGCCTCTGCTCCGCCATAGCGCACAAGCGGCGCCGCAAATCTCGCACGAAGTCCGGCGAAGGTTCCACCGGCAAAAGGGCCTGTTGCACCCTGGCCGCCACCGCCTTCAAAGATTCCAGATCAACCTGTGCTCCAGGAGTTACAGCTCCCGATTCGCTCCCCTGTAAATGCTGTTTTCCTTGTAGTTTATCGTTGTCCATCCTCAACAGCCTCTCCTTGGCCCCCATTCGCCTTCGAAGAATCAACTTTCCTCTGAGTCTGTGTTATCAGCAAGCTGCTTGCGCAAAGCCAGCAGGGTACGATGGTAGAGAGACTTAATCGCTCCCTCGCTACGGCCCATCACCTGCCCGATTTCTGCATTGGAGAGTCCGGCGGTGAATTTCAAGATTAGAAGCTGCTGCCGTTCAGGAGGCAATCGCCTGATGGCCTCTAACAGAGCCTGGCGCTCCTCCTCCTGCTCCACCACGTTTTCCGGCACCGTCTTGTGCCGGCTTGCCACGACCAACTCATCCAGGGCGATAACCCGGCGACGGCTGCGATCGCGATGCCAGTTGGCCACCTGATTGTGGGCGATGCGATACAGCCAGGCGGAAAAGGGTATCCCGCGCACCTGATAGCGGCCAATGTGATTCAAAGCGTAGTAGAAAACCCGCGCGGTCAAATCCTCCGCGTCGTGATGATTGCCGGTGCGATAGTAAACGTAGTTATAAATTTTCTTAACGTAGCGCTGATACAACAATCCAAAGGCGGCAGGGTCTTCCTTAGCCTTTTCCACCAATGCTTCTTCGTTTTCCTCAGCAGGCACTGGATAGACTCCTTCTTGCTAGTCTCTCCAGTGTTTCCCCAACCGGAATCTGGCGCCGATTTTTATCCTGCTCGCGGCGGTCCGTGGGCTGCCACACGCTGGCCTCAGACCGGTTTTGAGTTTTGGAACCAGATGTGCCAGACTCCAGTCATCAATAGAAACACCGGAAACCGATTTTAGTTTCGCTACTTCCGCCGTTCTTACAGCTTCAAGTATAGCAGAGTTAGGCCAGATGGTCAATTGTCCCTCATCTACCTCTGTTCTCGCGGAGTTGAACTCCGCGAGGGCAGGGGAAGTTTCTGCAAGCGCATCCCATGGCCAATTCTACCCACGGCAGCGAGCCGTAGGACAACTGCGCGCAGTTGTCCTATCAACCGCCCAGGGGTGTACGTCAGTTCTGGGGCGAGTTTGCGCCTTGTAGGGGCGCAGCGCCGCTGCGCCCCATGGACATCAAGTTAAGGCAACGGCTTGGGGGAAACCCGCCCGCAAGCTCGCTGGCCAGCCTCGCCTGGGGCTCAAAGACCCAGGCTGAGCGGCGTAAGGGCGCTGCAAGCGCCCTGAGCGATTGCGCCCGGAGCCCTCGGCGTGAGCGTTCGCCTGAGCTCACGCCGAAGGCTCAGGCGAACGCTCGGGCCAAAGGCTTCCAGCTCCGGGCGGCAGGGCTTCGTCACTGTGCGCTCTCAGCGTAACCCTTAACCTGCCCCAAAATGAAGCGCACCCACCGCCCAGGTACAATTTTACTTTTTAAGATGCTTGATATAGAATAATCCCACCGAAAAAGTGCAGCGCACTGCACAGCGGAGGAAATGGTGCTGAGTTACAAAGACGCTCTCGACTACATCTACAGCTTTACCGATTACGAGAAGAAAACGTCCTTTCAATACGCCCCAGAGCACTTCGACCTGGGGCGAGTGGTACGTCTGCTTTCGCTGATAGGCGACCCTCATCAGAAGTTCCGCTCCATTCATGTGGCGGGCACCAAGGGGAAAGGCTCCACGTCGGCGATGATTGCCGCGATTCTGCAGACAGCCGGTTATCGCGTGGGACTGTACACCTCTCCCCACCTGCACACCTTCCGCGAGCGCATCCGCGTGAACGGCGAGATGATCCCGGCGGAATCGGTAGCCGCGCTGGTAGAACGATTGCAGCCTGCGGTGGCCCGCGTTCCGGAGCTGACTACTTTTGAGATTGTCACCGCGCTGGGTTTTCAATACTTCGCGGAAAGCGCCGTGGATTTCGCCGTCGTGGAAGTGGGGCTGGGGGGCCGCCTGGATGCGACCAACGTGATCACTCCCCTGGTCTCGGTAATTACCCCCATCAGCTTCGATCACATGGAGTACCTGGGACACACTCTGGCCGCCATCGCTACCGAAAAAGCGGGTATCATCAAACCGGGAGTGCCCGTGGTCAGCGCACCGCAGCCCGGCGAGGCGCTGACCGTCATCGAAAACATCGCCCGCCAGCGCCAGGCACCGCTGACCGTGGCCGATCGCGCCTGGACCTGGCGTTCGGAACAGATGACGCCAGAGGGACAGATTTTCTCCGCCCGGCCCAGGGACGGCGATTGGAGCACCTATCACCTGCCGCTATTGGGCCAGCACCAGTTGATCAACGCTGTGACCGCGCTGACGACGGTAAACGTGCTTCGAGACGAGGGTATTGCCATCCCAACCGAGGCGGTGACCGGTGGCCTTGCGCACGTTCAGTGGGCGGGCAGGCTGGAAGTCCTGAGCCGCCGCCCGTGGGTGATAGTGGATGGAGCTCACAACGGCGACTCGGCGCAAAAGCTAGCTGCTGCCTTGCCGAGTCTCTTTTCTTACCGGCGATTGATTCTGATCTACGGCGCTTTGGCCGGACATAGCGTGCCCGACATGTTGACCGCCCTCCTGCCTGTGGCCGACGAGATACTGCTCACCCAGGTGGATAACCCGCGCGCCGTCTCGCCGGAAGTTCTGCTGGCAGAAGTGAAAGCCCAGGGCAGACAAGGGGTGTGTATAGACAACGTGAGCAGCGCCCTGGAACGAGCCTTGCAAATCGCCAGCGCAGAGGACATGATCTGCGCCACCGGTTCCCTATACCTGGTGGCCGCGGTGAGAGCCGCCTGGTACAAGCACATCGGCGCTCCAAGCCCGCCAACTGATCCCCGGTAGAGTTCTCGGACCACGGCAGCGGTTACACAAGACTCGCTGCACTATCGTCCTCGAGATTGGATTCACGGCCCCTGCCGCAGTTGGCCGAATTGACCAAAATGTGGTATATTTAAAGTGGGGATGCAATCCCCTTCGAAAATTACACCTTTTTCGCGGAGGGCAAACTCCTTCCGATGAAGAGTTTGTTCCCCTGTGGAGGTTGAGAAAAACATGGACGAAGAATGGACGTTTCCGATGAAAAAACCGGCTAAATTTAGCCATGAAATAGATACCCCGGATAAAGAGATGGAACGAGATATAGACTCTATAGATATGTTCATATACCCTGTGTTGCCTGTACGCGATACGGTGATGTTTCCCCACATGGTCTCCCCGCTCTTCGTGGGCCGAGATCGCTCCCTGAAGGCGGTGGACGCTGCCGTTGCCAACGGCGATACCATTATCGTCGTCGCCCAACGAGACCCCAACGTGCAAGAACCGGGTCCCGAGGACCTCTACACCATAGGCACGGAAGTGGAAATTGTGCGCATGTTACGCCTGCCCGACGGCACGACGAGCATTCTGGTGCAGGGCAAACAACGCGTGGCTATAATGGAGTACATCCAGAATCTGCCCTATCTGGCCGCTTACGTACAGCCCATCATCGAGCCCAGCGAGAAAAACCTCTCCACAGAGGCTCTGATGCGCGCTGTGCTGGCCCTGTTCGAGAGATGCGTGCAACTCAGTCACTCCATCCCGGAAGACACCTACGTCCTGGCCATGAACGTGGACGAGCCGGGCTGGCTGGCAGACCTGGTGGCTTCCTCCCTGGAATTGGACCTGGACGAAAGACAAAGCATCCTGGAGACCATTGACCCCTCAGTGCGCCTGCAACGCCTGAGCATCATGCTGGCCAGGGAACTGGACGTCCTCGAGCTGGAAGACCGCATTCACACCCAGGTCCAGCAGGAGGTGGACCGCTCCCAGCGCGAGTATTTCCTGCGCGAGCAGATGAAAGCCATCCAGAACGAACTGGGAGAAGGCGACGCCTTCACCCAAGAGGTCAACGAGCTGCGAGAGAAGATCGCCGAATCGGATATGCCGGACGAGGTGCGGGAAAAGGCAGAAAAAGAGCTGAATCGTCTGGAAGCGATGCCGCCCCTGGCTCCGGAGACGGGCATCATTCGCACTTACCTGGACTGGCTTTTGGAGCTGCCGTGGCGAGAAGAGACGGAAGACAATATGGACATTGCCGCCGTGGCCGAGGCCCTGGAGAAGAGCCATTACGGCCTCTCCGACGCCAAAGAACGCATCCTGGAGTACATTGCCGTGCGCAAGCTGGCCGCGGACAAAATGCGCAGTCCAATCCTGTGCTTCGTAGGCCCGCCAGGGACGGGGAAGACCTCGTTGGGCAAGTCCATCGCGGAGGCGCTGGGACGCAAGTTCGTGCGCGTCAGCCTGGGAGGCATCCGCGATGAGGCGGAGATACGGGGCCACCGCCGCACTTACATCGGCGCTCTGCCGGGCAGGATCATTCAGACGATGCGGCGCGCGGGGACCATCAACCCCTTGTTCATGCTGGACGAGATTGACAAAGTGGGCACCGACTTCCGCGGTGACCCCAGCGCCGCCCTGCTGGAGGTGTTGGACCCGGAGCAGAACTTCGCCTTCAGCGATCACTACCTGGAAGTCCCCTATGACCTCTCCAAGGTGATGTTCATCACCACGGCCAATATCCTGGACCCGATACCACCGGCCCTGCGCGATAGGATGGAGGTCATTGACTTTCCGGGATATGTTGAGGAAGAGAAGCTGCACATCGCTCGGCGCTTCCTCATCCCCAGGCAGTTGGAGGAGCACGGTCTATCCGAAACGCAATTGCGCTTCTCGACCGCCGCCCTCAAGTCCATCATCCGGGAATACACCTACGAAGCCGGGGTCCGCAACCTGGAACGAGAGATTGCTCGCATCTGCCGTAAGGTCGCCCGCCGCGTAGCCGAGGGCAAGCGCGCCCTGCGCCAGGTCACCAAGCAATCGCTGACCAAGTTGCTGGGGCCGCCCGTCTACACCTTCGGAGTGGCTCAACGAGAGGACGAGGTAGGGGTGGCCACCGGTGTAGCCTGGACCTCGGCCGGCGGCGATCTGATGCCGGTGGAAGTCACTTTGATGGAGGGCAAGGGCTCACTGCTCCTCACCGGGCAACTGGGCGAGGTGATGCAGGAATCGGCCCAGGCCGCGCTCAGCTACGCCCGCTCCCATGCCAAGGAGTTGGGGATCAAAGGCGACAAGAAAGACTTTGACCGGATGGACATCCACATCCACATCCCCGAAGGAGCTATCCCCAAAGATGGCCCTTCGGCGGGCATCACCATCGCCACGGCTCTGATCTCGGCCCTGACCGGCCGGCCGGTGCGCCGCGATGTGGCCATGACCGGCGAGATCACCCTGCGGGGCAAGGTATTGCCCATCGGCGGCTTTAAAGAGAAGGTGCTGGCCGCCCATCGTGCCGGGCTGCGCGCCGTGCTGGTCCCCAAAGATAACGAGAAGGATGTGGTGGAACTGCCCAAGAAAACCAGGCGCGACCTGAAACTCATCTTCGTGGAGCGCATGGACGAAGTACTGGCCGAATCCCTGTTGCCTGCACCTTCTCCGACCAAGCAAACAACAAGCAAAAGAAAGCGCAGTTCATCACGATCGGGCGATAAGTTGCCGGCCCATCCCAATGCATAGGGAGGCTCGCCGTGAGAATTCTCCTCCGCTTGCTCAGCATTATCTGCCTGACGGGGTTGCTTCTAACCGCTTGCAACCCCGTCAAACGTGAAGACCCTCGTCTGGACTTCACAACGATCCTGCCGGAGGAGCTGCGAGCCAAAGAGGTGGTGCGCCTGGACACCGACAACGACGGTCACCAGGAATGGGTGCTGTTCTACCAATACGACGTGATCGAGGGCGAGACAGGACGCCAGTTCAGTCCTATCGCCGCCGTCGTCTACAACGCCGATGCGCCCAAGGGCATCAAAAGACCGCCTGTGATCCAGCCCTATCCCCTCAAACCGCCCGGCGAGAGTTATCTGGGCGAACATCAGTGCCGGGTCCGCATGGCCGATGTCATCAGCCAAAACGACGGCTTGGAGGTGGTCGTCGAGAGCGTAGACGCCAGCGGGCTGGTCACCGACGCAGCGATTTTCACCTGGCGCGGTGACGAGGAAGCCGGGGCCGGGTCTCCTGGCTATAAGTGCCTGGGTTTCTTCCGTTCCAACGGGGGCGTCAAGGTGGAAAAAGACCGGGTGACCGCCCAGGAGCGCAGTGAAGAGCGCAGCCAATTGGCCATACGGCGCATCTATCAACCGCATAACGGCTCTTACCTGGACCAGAACGACCAACTGCGGCCTCCCGTGGAGAGCAGTGTCGAATTCGCTTTTGGCAAACCTAAGGACGTGCTCAACTCCCCCTACCCGGAGAAAATCGTCCTGGCCTTTTACAAAGACATCAACACCGACACCGCCCTGGAATATCTGAGTGAGGCCGCCCGCCAGCGCCTGGAGCGGGGTGAATTGGACCTGGGTTCGCCCTGGCCCCGTAACCGCATTGATAAAGCCCTGGTACGCACATTGCGTTATCTGCCCCCTAGTCCGGGCAGCTCGGAGACGCAGGTCAGCATCCGCGTGTCGTTCAAATCCGGCACTGAGGAGAGCACGGTGGTAGAACTGGTCTGGGTCCTCGTCCAGGAAAAGGGCTTGTGGAAGATGGACCGCTCCATCCGATCTTCTCAATAATTGGGAAGAGGGGCAGCGGATGCGGCGGGGCATGGCCCCGCCCTACTCAGAAAAGGGCCACCGCGAGAGCAGAGAGAGCAGAGAGAAAACTCCACGAGACCAGGGGAGGATGGACAAGCGCGTCAAAACAGGTCAGCAGATGAACCGTCGTGTCTCCCGAGCGGGGGTGATCATTCTCATACTCGTCTTAGCCGCAGCACTGCGTTTCTACCGGCTCACCGCGCAGAGTTTCTGGGCCGATGAGGGCAACAGCATCAGCCTGGCCCAACGAAGCCTGGCTCTGGTTACCCACGGTGCGGCCTATGACATCCATCCCCCCCTCTATTACTACCTTCTGTGGGGCTGGATCCGCCTCTTCGGGGACGGCGAGTTCGCCGTGCGCGCCCTGTCCGCCGTGTTGGGGATAGCCCTGGTCTATGTCACCTGGTTACTGGGCTGCCGCCTGGGCGACCGCCGCACAGGTAACTTGGCCGCTCTCCTGGCCACCATCTCCCCCTATCAGGTGTACTACTCCCAGGAAGCGAGGATGTACATCCTGGCTGCGTTACTGGGTGCCGGCTCGGTGTATTTCTTCTTGCAGCTTGTAGAAGACACCGACCACCGCCGCACCCAAAACGCCGTCGGCTGGGTCCTCACCACCGCCGGCGGATTGTACACCCACTACTCTTTTCCTCTCATCATCTTGCTAGAAAACGCCATCTTCGTGCTCTGGCTGGCACGGTCTTGGCCGCGTGCCCGTTGGCAACGCCCGGTGATGTGGCTCGGACTGCAAGGGGCCGCGCTCGCCTTGTACGCACCCTGGCTACCCATCGCTTACCGGCAGCTCACCGGCTGGCCGGCCATCAGCCCGGCCTACAGCCCCGGTTTCATCGCCAGCGAGGCCCTGCGACTCCTCAGTCTGGGACAAACGATTGAGACGGGTGCGCGCACCAATTGGTGGCTGGCCGGGTTCGTGGCCCTGTTCCTGCTCGGCCTGCTCCCCGGCCAATCGGAGGAGCGGAGCACCGCCCATCCCCCTTTCTCCATCCTGCTCCCCGCCCTTTACTCCGTGGCCCCCGCTCTGATGATGATTACCCTCAGCCTGCTGGGACGCCCCGCCTATCGGCCCAAGTTCTTTCTGGTGGCCAGTCCCGCCTTTTGCATCGCCCTGGCCCGCGGAGTGTTGACCTTGGGCCGGGTGCGCCAGCGCTGGCTGCGGGTGGGCACGACGGTGATCGCCGTGGCTTTCGTCGCCATCACCTCAGTGGGCTCGCTGCGCAACTATTACTTCGATCCCCGCTACGCCCGCGACAACTATCGCGGCATCATCCAAACCATTGCGAGCATGGAACGCCCCGGCGACGCCATTCTCCTCAACGCCCCCAACCAGTGGGAAGTAGTGCGCTACTACTACCACGGCGACACGCCGCTGTACCCCCTGGCCCGCCGCCGCCCGTTGGACCGGGATCAGACCGCCGCCGAGTTGGAAGAGATTCTGGCCCAACACGATCGCCTGTTCACGCTCTACTGGGCCACTGACGAAAGCGACCCCACCCGCTTTATTGAGAGCTGGCTGGATTCCCACACCTACAAAGCGCTGGACACCTGGTACGGCCAGGTGCGCCTGGCCATCTACGCCGTGCCTCGCCAGGCACCGGCGGAGAACTTTCGCCCCCTGGACCTGCGGCTGGGACAGGCGATAGCCCTGCGCGGATACGCCCTTCTCGACGATACCCTGGCAGCAGGCGACATCCTGCAACTGACCCTGTTCTGGGAAGCCCTGGAAATCCCCCAGACCCGCTACAAAGTCTTCGTCCAGGTCCTGGACGACCAGGATCGCATCGTCGGTCAGCACGATAGCGAACCCGGCGGCGGTCTGCTCCTGACCATCAACTGGAAGCCGGGTCAGCAAATCACCGACAACTACGGCGTCCTCATCGGAGCAGACACACCGCCGGGGAACTATCGCCTGGTGGTGGGCATGTATGACTTGTTTACCAACGATCGCCTGCCGGTGTGGGAACAAGAACACCCCCGCGGCGACGCGGTACTCCTCACCTACATCACGGTGCGGTGAAGGCGGGCGATGCCCCCTCCCGCTACCTCCTCCTGGCGGCTGCGCGGCGTAAACCGGGCAGCAGATAATCGCGCGCGACCACCTCCCAACTCATCCTCTGTCCCAACTCATAGCCGTCCTGGAGCAGTTTGCGCATCGCCCCCTCATCCTCCGGCAAGGTAGCGGCGATCTGGCGCGCGACGCGACTGGCCTCCTCAGCCTCGATGAGGTCGCGCTCCGCCTGGCCAATGGCCAGGGCCTGCCGGTAATCGCCTGCCGGGGCCGCGCCGATGTAATCCCCGACGATGACGTTGGCCGGCGGCTGCCCCGCCGAGGCCCGATTCAAGAAGCCGACGCACCCGCAGGCAGTAGACACCACACATAGCGCCCCGAAGCTAAGCGGCTCCACCTGGGCGATGCCGAAAGGCTCGTAGATGCTCTGCCCGAACTCCAAATCGCTGCCCTTGCGGATGTCCATGAACTCCATATCTTTGGGCATGCGCTGACCACAGCGATCACGACTCCACCCGAACTGGTTGACCAGGACGATTTTGCACGCCTGGGACTGCTGGTTAAAGGCCTCGATGGCGTGGTAGAAGGGAATCTCGTAGCTGACCAGGTCCGGCTCCCCCTCGCGGTGGACGACCGGCCAGCCATATTCGGCCTCCATGCGGAAAATGTCCTCGGCGGGGCGTCCGGCGGGGATGATGGTGGAAAGGACGAACAAGATAGCCGTCTTGCCCCGTTTGACCAGTTCGCCGTCCAGATGTTCCAACACGCGGATGTCGCGCCACAGGCCCTTGCTGGGGATCAGGCGGGTGACGTGGGTGAAGACGTAATCGGGCCAATAGCCGAGCAGATTTTGCGCATATTGCTGCAATTTGCTCTTGGAGGCCAACTTGTCGGCGAGGTCAATCTGGAAGCTGGGCACGCCGTTATACACCAAATCCACATCAGCGGCGGCGAACTCCCGCCCCAGAAAATGCAACTCGTCCACGATAAGGTCTCCGACGGCGAATATGCCATCGCAACGCGGAGCAGTTTGGATGAGAGCGTGCTTGAAGAAAGCCGATTGATCACCGAAAACGTCCTCCAGGTACAGCCCGGCCTCCATAGCCCGGCGCAGGACGTTGTAGAACATGGTGTCGTGACCGGGGCTCTTCTCCACCAGAGGGCGGACGGTGGCCACCTCATGAGCGTAGAACACCGTGCGATACAAGCCGGGGTCCTCGAGCATGGCGGCGAAGGCCAGGGGCAGGCCCATAAACTCGTGAGCGATGATGAAGCGCTGCGGAAGGACCTCGCCCTCGACCACGGCCTTCAGGGCCTGATAGCTGCTCTCGGCCGCGCTGACGTAGATATTGTACTCCGGATTCGACTCGTAGCGGTCCGAGGGGATGCCGAACACCTCGTACAGTCGCCCCTTGAAAGCGTTCACCCGATCCAGGGCAGCGGCGGTCGCGTCCACCAGGATGACCTCGTGTCGGGCCGCGCCAAAGGCGCGCCAGCCGTACAGCAGGCGGACTTTGTGCATTTCCTCGATGTGGCGGAAGGCGTGGGAGAGCTGCTCGTCAACGCCGTCCACGCGGTGGAAAGAGGAGTACAGAATCTCCAGTTTATTGCTGGGAGCGGTGAGCCGCTCCATCTCTGTGCGGTCGTTGGTGTTCATCGGCCCGACGAGAATGGTGCGTTTCACCTTCTCCAGGTACGTCGGCGCGCTGAGCAGGCCGTTCAGCACCGCGCCGATACCTCCCAATTTCAAGCCCGCCTCGTGCGTGGCGTGTACTACCAGGTCGAATTCTGTGTTTGTTTGCTTATCATTCATTTTCTTTATCCTCGTAATTAATTAGTGCGAAGGCGCAGCGGCCGACGCTGCTGTGTCCTGAGTGAAAGCGAAGGGTGTCGGCCTCGTGGCGGACAGGGCATGTCCTGAGCCCTGGCGAAGGGCATGTCCTGAGCTTCGTCGAAGGGCCTGTCCTGAGCTTCGTCGAAGGGCCGTCCGCCGCTACATCTCTCGCTTTTCTCCTTATCAATATCAATGCCGGTACACCGGCGGATTTTGGTATCTTCTCAAAATGTAGGGGCGAACCCTTGCGGTCGCCCAGGCGGGCAGGTGCAAGACCTGCCCCTACCCCAAATTATTGAGAAGATACCTCTGCACGCTCTGCGGGGAAGAGAAATATCAAAACCAAAGGGGGAGAGCACCCGCTTCGTTGCCGGGTGCAAATGTCACCCTTCACGGGCAGCGAACCAGCGGTAATCCACTGTGGGGAACACCTTGTCCCGCTCGTAGAGCTCGGCGGCCAGGGCCGCGCCCTCTGTCACCTGCCCCGCCTCCGCCAGCCCGGCCAGCCGCTCAAAGTTCTCCACATGCTGGCTGAAGCGCTGGATGGCGTACTCCCGCGCCTGACCGGTGGTCACCAGGAAGGGCCAGTCGCTGGATTGCAGCAGGAGCAGTTCGCGAGCGGCCTGATTGAGCACGGTCAGCAGCTCACCTTCCGCCGCCGGGAAGCGCCGCACCAGCGCCTCCATGCGCCGCTCGGCGGCGTGGATGGGCTGCCACATCCAATGCGTGTCGGCGTTGTCCCACGTCCAGTGACCACCGCCCATCCCCCACGAGCTTTCGGGCAGAGCCAGCACGTCGCTGGGCGGATGCGCCTCCAGATACTCGCTGGCAGTGGTCAGTTCCACCACCTCGCTCCGGCTCAGGGCGCGCAATACCTCGCGAATCCAGTCCACACCCTCGAACCACCAGTGACCGAAGAGCTCGGTGTCGTAATTGGCGGAGATGATGCCGAACTGGCCGCTCTCCGCGTGATAGTTTTGGATCAAATCCTGCACCAGCCAGGCGAAGTGACGCGCGTGCTCGCCCACTTTGTACTGCGCCCAATCGGGGTGGTAGTAGTCCTTGCGGCTCAAATCCACCTGCGCCCCGGTCACCCGCCAATATTGTAGCCCGGAGACGCCATCCTTTTTATGAAATTCGCGGTAATCGTAATCGCCGGGGTAGCCCCAGTCCGCCGACCAGACTTGCATGCCGGTGCGGTTGTTGCGCCCGATGACCGCCACCCCCGAATGCTGCTCCCCGCCGACAGCGGTGAGGGGAACGTAGTAGGGCTGATAAGTTGTGGCCTTCGTCTCGGGCATCTCCGCGCTGGCCGGTATCACGTAGCGACGCACGATGTCCCCGTAAGGGCCGATGGCGTCACCGGCAGCTTTGCCCACCGGACGCCCGCCCTCGATGGTGTGCGTCTCGCTGAAGAAGCAGCCCAGGTCCAGCTCGGCGAGAAAGCTCTCAAGGCCCGGTCGGACGTGGCCGTCATCGGCGATGTAGGCCGGACGATAAGCGCACTCCGGTAACCAAACAGCTCGTGGCGCGCGTCCGAAATGCCGCTGATAGCTTTCCACTCCGGTGCGAAGCTGTCCGTAGATGGACGAATCCCGCGCCAGCAAGGGTAGATAGCCGTGGGTGGCGGCGGAGGTGATGATTTCAATGTAGCCCTCGTCCTGCAAGCGGCGGAAGGCACCGATAATGTCCCCACCAAAGCGCCCGTGGAAGGTATCGCGCGTATGGGCGTACCAGTCCCGATAAAAACCGGCCAGGTACTCCAGATGTGACTCGCCCGCCTGGCGAAAACGGGTGATGTCCTCCTCTGCGGCAGCGATTTTCTCCCGCAGGTACAGGTCGAAGTTCTCCAGAACCTGGGCATCGGCCAATTGCTCGGTGAGCACGGGAGTAATGCCAATGGTCAGGCGAAAAGACACGCCTTCGTCTAGCAGGTCATAAAGAGCGTTCAAAAGCGGCAAATAGGTTTCGGAAGCCGCTTCGTGCAGCCACTCCTCACCATGCGGCCAGCGGCCAGCCATCCGACAATAAGGTAGATGGCTGTGCAGCACAAAGGTAAACGCGCCACGCTTTTCACTCATGGTTTCTCCCTCCCATCATATTGTCGGCATTTGCACCACCGACAAGCAACGAGCGCCTGAAGTGGGGGTATAATAGCATGAACCCACAGATTAGTC
>JACIWR010000073.1 GCA_014360845.1 Anaerolineae bacterium | reverse complement strand
GGGGGCGTCTCGGCTGAGAAAACCGCGCAAAAGACAGCGTCTTGCCGCATGGAACGTCCCCGGGACGGGGACTTGGAGCATAGGCTGAGTAGTCACCCCCCAAAGTGAAATGCCCTCCTTGATGCCCGTTTTTATCCGAACTCGTGCATCAGCACTTTGCCCAGCCGTCTGATGCCCTCCTCGATCTGTTCCGGGGTCGCGTTGGAGAAATTCAGACGCATGCAGTGGCGGCCACTGGAATCGCCCTGGGGGTAGAACGCTGTGCCGGGCACGAAGGCCACTTTTTCTTCTTCGAGGGCGATTTTGAGCAGCTTTTCCGTGTCCACATGCTTCGGCAGAATGACCCACAGGAACAGCCCGCCCTGGGGTCGGGTCCAGGTGACACCGGGCGGGAAGTATTTCTCCATGGCGGCCAGCATCACGTCACGACGCTCGCGATACAGGCGGCGGATGTACTTGACATGCCGTTTGAGGAGGCCGCGGTTGCAAATGTCGGAGGCGATGTATTGCACGAAGGTGCCGGTGTGCAGGTCTGCCCCTTGTTTGGCCTGGACCAGTTTAGCGATCACCCGTTCGGGAGCGACAATCCAGCCCAGACGGATGCCGGGAGATAGGGTCTTGGAGAACGTACTCAGATAGATGGTGTTCTCTTTGTGCAGGGCGATGATGGGGATAATGTCCTCCCCTTCATAGCGCAGTTCGCCGTAAGGGTCATCCTCGACGATGAATACGCCGTACTTGGCGGCTATTTTGACCAGCTTATGGCGGCGTTCCAGGGAGAGGGTGACCCCGGCCGGATTGTGGAAGTTGGGCAGCACGTAGATGAATTTGACCTTCTCTTGTTTGAGAATGTCCTCAATTTTGTCCACCTGCATTCCATTTTCATCGAGGGGCACGGTGAAATAGCGCGGACCGTACAGAGTCCATGCCTGCAAAGCGCCCAGGTAAGTGGGGCGACCGGTGATCACCGCATCGCCTTCGTTGATGAAGACTTTGCCGATCAGGTCTAAGGCCTGCTGTGAGCCGTTGGTCAAGAGGATGTTGCCCTGTACGGCCGGTATTCCGTACTTCTGCATGGACTCGGCCAGGTATTCCTTTAGCGGCGGGTGTCCCTCGGTAGGCCCGTACTGGAGGGCTTGCGGGCCCATTGTTTCCAGGATGTAGTTGCAGGCCTCACGCACTTCGCGGATGGGGAAGGATTCGGGGGCGGGCATGCCACCGGCAAAAGAGATGACGTCCGGTTGTTGGGTGTACTTGAGGAGCTCCCGGATGATGGAGCTTGTCATCTTGCGCGTGCGTTGGGAGTAGGTTTCATCCCAGTTGGTGGTCCATTGACCATCCAGTTCGCTATTTGGTTTTGACATAGTAAAAACCTCCTTGTCTTTACTAAACGATTGATCAAAAGTCTTTCGGCCTGTGCAGTTTAAATACGCGTTTCAGCTACAAGTCGTCGCCAGTAGGTCGGGCCCGTGGCCCGACGCGGATGCGACGGGGCATGGCCCCGCCCTCGGTGCCGGGCCTGTCCCCGCCTTCACTGGAACGGCCAGACGCCTTGCTCGTGTCGGATTATCTCGCGGAGCTTGGCCCGTCGGCGGGCACCGCTCAGCCGCTCTAGATCACGAATGCCCAGCGGGTCTATGACTTCGCGCAACAGGCGCACCTCCTCGCGGGTGGGGGGTGGGGTCTCGTGCAGATCGGCGGCAATTTNNGCGATCACCCCCCCCCCCCCCCCCCCCCCCCCCCCCCCCCCCCCCCCCCCCCCCCCCCCCCCCCCCCCCCCCCCCCCCCCCCCCCCCCCCCCCCCCCCCCTCGTGCAGATCGGCGGCAATTTCCAGGGGAAAGCCCGTTTTGGCCTGCACGCGCTCCACGCTTACCCCGGGGTGCAGGCTGATTAAACGCATCCGTCCCGGAGCGAAGTCGAACTGGCCCAGATCGGTAATCAGATAGGTAGGCCCTGGGGCCGGGCGATTTTGCGGTCCGCCCCCCACGCCGAGCCCACTGATAAGATCAACCTGTTCCACGAAGGTCACGCGGCTGTGCCGTGGGACGTAGAAACACACTCGTTCCTCGAAAGCCGTCACATCGGCGATACCCCCGCAGCCGGGCAGGCGCAGTTTGGGGCGCTGGTAGTCGCCGAACACGATGTTGCCGCTGTTGCCCTGGGCGTCCACCTGCGCCGGGCGGAAGAACTCTTTCGGCCTGTAGGTGGGCAAGAGCTCGCACACGGCTTCGGCGAAGTCGAAGTAGCCCAGGGCCTTGCCCAGCCATAGCGCTTCCACGTGAGCGATGGACAGCGGGCCCCAATCGCGGCAGAAGGTCTGGCCAATGGCGGAAGCAAAGGCGATGTCAGGGGCGTGGGTGAGCTTGGCCAGGGTGTATCCGGCCAACACCAGAGGGGTGGCTATGCCTTGTACCACCAGCTCGCCATTCTCAATCTGGCGGGCGATGCACACACAGATAAGTTCGTCAATGGTGTAGTCGTTTGCCGATTGGCTCATCGTTTTTCACCGAAAAGGCACTTGTGCAGTATCTTCTCAAAATGTAGGGGCGAACCCTTGCGGTCGCCCAGGCGGGCAGGTGCAAGACCTGCCCCTACCCCAAATTATTGAGAAGATAACTTGTGCAGTTAAGTGCGTGCTTCAGTAGGTCGGGCCCGTGGCCCGACGCGGATGCGGCGGGGTCATGCCCCGCCCTACCGGGCTCTGGCGAAAGTCTTTTCAGACTTCAGTTTGCTCTTGCTCGTTGAGGAAAGCGCGCAAATATGTCTCGAATTCACCGCTGGTACAGGCATCCACGTAACGAAGTAGCTCGGCCCCGTCCAGCGGGTAATTGGGCCAGCAAGAAGTGGGCGCTGCACCGCGCGGGACTTCGACCACGGCGTCTACTGCCAGGCCGATGATGTCCAGCGGCTCGTCCAGCTTCTCGACCACGCGCTCCGCGGTGATGATCACCCTGTCAGCCGCCAGCGCTAGCTGGCGGTCCACTGCCAGATTGCCGCGCAACACGGCATCGCCATTGGGAGTGACCAGGGGCGCGTGGATCACGGCCACATCGGGCTTGATAGCCGGGAAGGCGACGTATTGGTGAGCGGAGTAGGGATCGGTCACCAGTTTCACATCTGGGCGGACGCGCAGCAGGTCGGTGCCGATCCACCCCTGTCCGGGCATGAATCCCACCCCGGCCAACGTGGCCCTCAGTCCGAAAGCGATGCTGGCCTCCGTTTCCTCGATGATTTCAATCTCCCCTTGCTCGGCTCGCTGAGAGAACATGGGGGCCAGACCGAAAATCTCCAGCCCGAAGTAGCAAGTGCGCACCCGTTGCACCAGGCCCGCGCCGACGAGGAGGTCACTCTCATAGCCGGCGGTGAAGGCCAGCAGCGTCAGGTCGCCAATGCCCTGGCGAATGAGTTCGCGGACAAATGCCACCGGACGGCGATAAAGGGTCATTCCGCCCAGGGCCAGCGTGTCGCCGGGGCGGACCAATCGGACTGCTGCGGTCAATGAGGTTCGTTTATCCAGCCCAGATTTCAGCATCTACACTCCTAGCCGTTTCACGACCTCGCTGATTTCGGCGATTTCCTCAATCACGAAATCCACGCCCTCGGCCGGGTGACCGTCGCCTACCAGCACGGTGATCATGCCCAGCTCTCGCGCCGGCCACAGATTGCGGGCGCTGTCGTCTACCAGCAAGCACGCCGGGGGGCGGGCGCGCAATAGCTCCAGCAGTTTGGCATAGGCAGCTGGATGCGGCTTGCTGCGGTAATCCATATCGCGGATGTCCACGATGCGCGTGAAATGTCGCTCGATGCCCAGGGTGTGCAATACGCGCCTGGCGTGTTCCCTGGTGGCGTTGGTGAAGATGAGCTTCTCGGCTTTTATCTCGCTCAGCGCCGCGTCTAAACGGGGAGCGGGGCGCAGCAAATCGGCCAGCGGCACCAGGTGGACGTATTGCAGGTAATCCTCGGGGTCAATGTGATGATGGACGAGCAGGCCACGCATCGTGGTCCCGTAGCGGGCCAGATAAGTCTGGCGCAGACTTCTGGCCCGTTCTTCCTCCAGCCCCAACCGCTCCACCATGTATTGGTGGATGCGCGCGCCGATGGCCGGCATCACGCCGGCGTCGCGGGGGTAGAGAGTATCGTCCAGATCGAAGATGGCGAATTGCAAATCCGTCACAGCGCCTCCACGATCATGGCCTGGCCGTGAGCTCCCGCTCCGCAGATGGTGGCCAGGCCGTATTTTCCGGCTCTTCGGCGCAGTTCGTATACCAGGGTCATCAGGATGCGGGCGCCGGTAGCACCCACGGGATGGCCGATGGCCACCGAGCCGCCGTTGACGTTCACCCGTTCGGGGTCAATCTCCAGCTCCTGGATGCAGACCAGGGTCACGGCGGCGAAGGCTTCGTTTATCTCCCACAGGTCTATGTCGTCAGGGGACAGCGCGGCACGCTGCAAAGCGTCCCGCGCGGCCAGGGCAGGCACCACCGCTATCTGATCCGGTGCTGCGGCCGCCTGGCCCACGGCCACGAGGCGGGCCAACGGCTTCAGCCCTCGTCGAGCACTCTCCGCTGCCGACATCAACACCAGGGCCGTCGCGCCATCGTTGAGGCCGGGGGCGTTACCCGCGGTGATGGTGCCCGCGCCCTCGAAGACTACGGGCAGGCGGGCCAGTTGCTCCAGGGAGGTATCCGATCGAGGCTGCTCGTCGGCATCCACCAGGGTGATCGCGCCTTTGCGTCCTCTCACCTCCAGGGGTACGATCTCGGCATCGAATTTAGCAGCCTCTTTGGCGGCGAAATAGCGTTGGTGACTGCGCAACGCCCAGCGGTCCTGATCCTGGCGGGTGATGCCGTGCTCGGCAGCGCTCCGTCCGGCGTAGACGCCCATGTGCATCCCGGTGATGGGGCAGGTCAGGGCGTGGACCAGGGCATCAATCACCTGGCTGTGGCCCAGGCGATAGCCGAAGCGAGCTCCCGGCAACACATAGGGTACCTGGCTCATGCTTTCCATGCCGCCGGCAATGATGGTCTCTGCCTCGCCGTGGCCAATGAGTTGATAGGCCAGGCGCGAGGCCAGCAGCGCGGCGGTGCAGGCCTGCTCCAGACTGAAAACGGGCACGCTCTCCGGCAAGCCTGCCTTAAGCGCGGCCTGGCGGGCGGGCACCTGTCCCAAAGTAGCGGCGCCCACGCAGTTACCCATGATTACCTGGTCAAGCTCGGCGCCGTGGAGCTGTGCTCGCTGTGCCACCTCACGCAGGGCTACAGCGCCCAGGTCGGCGGCGCTCAAGTCACGAAAGGCTCCCCCAAAGCGCCCGAAAGGGGTGCGCGCCGCCGCGACGATGACCACTTCTCTCACAGCAGGACCTCGTTGCAGGTGTGATGGGCGTGGGCCGGGAACGGGAAAAGAAAACGGCCCGCGTGACTTCCGGGGGACACAAGGTCGGAGCGGGCCGGTGCCTGGGCATAGCAGGAAAGGTATAGGTTAAGCAACATAATGGTCGGGCCTAAATAAACATCGAAGATTATGGCCTCAGAATGACGCAGCTTTAACAACCTTTCCTCCTCGATTTGAGATTATGGCCAGTGCACGCTTATTATACCACTATACGGTCAACTGGGCAAACAGAAGCGTGTCGGGCCCCTTTCCACGTCACGGCGAACTTTCGACATGGCTTTCAAAATGTGGTATAATGCTGGGCCAAGCATGGGGGGACATTTGCATATCCCTTTGCCTTCCAGGGGCAGAGGCGTGAGGGGCTCGTTTTCACGCTTCACATCTTTTCAAGGAGGCGGTAATGCGCGAACGTATGGAACAGGCTTTGCGCCTGAGCAAGGCCGATTACACCGAAATACGCATTGAACAGCGAGAAGCATCCAAAGTCATCTTCCGGGGCCGGGACCTGGAGACGGCTGATGTGGTGATTGATGTGGGCGGAATCGTGCGCAGCCTGTGCCGGGACGGTGGTTGGGGGATCGCTACCTTCAACAGTCTGGACGATCTGCCGGAGCGAGTGGAGCAGGCTTATCGCTGCGCCAAAGCGGTGCACGGCGAACCCATCGAGCTGGCCGAAGTGCCCCCCAGCCAGGAGCGCATCCTCGTTCCCCTGGTCAAGGATTTCCGGGGCATCTCCCTGGAGGCCAAGAAAAGGCTCATTGAGAGCTACAACGAGATATTGCTCTCTTACGGCGACGCCATCCAGGATACCACGGCCCGTTATACCGACCGCTTCAGCCGCGTGTTCTACGCCAACTCTGAGGGCACGTTCATCGAAGAGGAGCGTCCAGAGGTGAGCATCGCTCTTTCGGCGGTAGCCCGTGAGGGGGACAACGTGCAGCGCGGCTTTGAGGGGGTGGCTTTGGTGCAGGGCTTTGAGGGGGTGGAGGGCCAGGAGGAGCTGGCGCATCAGGCTGCCCAACGTGCCCTCGATCTGCTGCGCGCGGAGACCGTGGTCGGCGGGCGCTATCCGGTGATCCTGGACCAGCGGCTGGCCGGGGTGTTCATCCACGAGGCCTTCGGTCACCTCTCGGAGGCCGATTTCGTATACGCCAACCCGCAGGCGCAGGAGATGATGGTCCTGGGCCGGCGCTTTGGTGGGGACATTCTCACCGTGGTGGATGACGGCTCGATACCGGGTCTGCGCGGCACGCACAAATACGACGACGAGGGCACGCCCACGGGCCGCACGGAGCTCATCAAGAACGGCGTTTTGGTGGGGCGACTGCATTCGCGGGAGACGGCGGCTAAAATGGGCGAGCGGCCCACAGGCAACGCGCGGGCGACCAGCTATCGCTATCCGCCCATTGTGCGCATGACCAATACTTTCATCGAGGCTGGCGAGACGCCTTTTGAAGACATGCTCCGTGGCATTGACCTGGGAGTATACGCCTGTGGCATGTTCGGCGGACAGACCATGCTGGAGAATTTTTCCTTCAGCGCGGCTTACGCTTACATGATTCGCCACGGGCAGATAGCCGAGATGGTCAAGGATGTGGTGCTCAGCGGCAACCTGTTCGTCACTTTGCAGAACATTGATGCTATCGGTGATGATTTCCGCTGGGAGCGGTTGCCGGGCGGGTGTGGCAAGGGACAGGGGGGCTTGCCAGTGAGTACTGGCGCGCCTCACGTCCGCATTCAGGATGTGATCATCGGCGGCAGGTGAGGGGAATGCAATTTCAGGTTTTAGAGTTTGGGGTTTCAGGTTCAAGGTTTCGGGTTGGAGTGCGGAACTCGAAACCCCACACCCCAAACTCCAAACCCTGAAACCCGAAACCCAAAACCTGAAACCCAAAACCCAAAACCCAAAACCCGAATCACAGGAGTAAGACATGGACATTCTGAGCAAATTGGGTGGGCGGGCCGAGCAGGCCGAGGTGTTTTTTGTAGAGAACGAGGTGACTAAAGTTGGCTTCGAGGCCAATGTGCTCAAATCGGCGGAGGTGGAGGAAACTCGCGGCGTGGCTTTGCGCGTGATGGTCGAAGGGCGTTTGGGATTCGCCGCGTCCAGCGATATGAGGGCCGAGGAGCGGTTGATAGCTAATGCTTTGGACTCGGCGCGCTATGGCGATGCCCTGCCACTGCACTTCCCCCGCCCGCAGCCCGGCGTCCCGGTCACAACTTTCGATGAGCAAATCACCGGGCTGTCCATCGAGCGGCTGGTGGAGATGGGTCAGGAGATGATTGATCTGGTGCGCGCTGCGGACCCCGATGCTCACGTCAACGTGAACTTGGAGCGGGGGCAGCGCCGTGCCGAGGTGCGTAATACCGCCGGAGCCCAGGCGGTGGTGGTGCAGTCACCATTGGAAGTCATGCTCAGCGTGGAGCGGGTGCGCGGAGACGATGTGTTGATCTTGTATGATTTCTTCAGCACCACCCTTTGGGATGAGGATTACCTCCAGGTGGCCCGGCAGGTGGCCCGCAAGCTGGAACTGGCCCGCGAGTTAACTACCATTCGCTCTGGCACGATGCCGGTCCTGTTTTCACCTATGGGCTCCACCGTGCTGGGCCTGCCACTGATGCTGGGCCTGGATGGCAAGAACGTCTACCGGCGCATCTCCCCCATGGTCGGCAAAGTGGGACAGAAGCTTTTTGACGCCAAGCTCACCGTGGTGGACGATCCCACCCTCGATGGGCGACCGGGTAGCGCCCCCTACGACGACGAGGGGGTCCCGCGACGGCGCAACGTGCTCATCGAAAACGGGGTGGTGGGCGGCTTCCTTTACGATTTGAAAACGGCGGCTCAGGCCGGGGTGGAGAGCACGGGCAGCGCCTCGCGCAGTCTGTTCAGCCCACCAAGCCCCTCGCCCTCGAATCTGATTTTCTTGGGTGGGGAGGCAGGCGTGGCGGACATCCTGGCCGATATTCAAGAGGGCCTGCTGGTGGATACCCCTCTGGGCCTGGGGCAGGGGAACGTGATCAGCGGGGCTTTTGCCAATACCCTGGGTTTGGCCTACAAAATCGAGGGTGGGGAAATCGTGGGACGGGTGAAGGACGTCTCCATCGCCGGCAACATCTACGAGGTGCTGGGTGACATTGCCGCCGTCAGTCGCGAGAGCGAGTGGGTGTACGGTGGACTTAAATTGCCCTACATCCTTCTGCCCGCGCTGAATGTGGTCAGCAAACTGTAAGACGGGCTTAAGCCTGTTCACAAGGGAGCAGGATTTGACCGGTAAGATGCTACCGCTGGGCAAGCTGCCCGCCGAGGATTTGGCCGATTTGCTCCATCGCTACGCGCGCGTTGACGAGCGCGTGGTGGTCGGTCCGGGCATCGGGGTGGATGCCACAGTCATCGCGTTCTGCGATCGGCTGTTGGTGGCCAAGACCGACCCCATCACTTTTGCCACCGACGAAATCGGCTGGTACGCGGTCAACGTCAACGCCAACGATGTGGCCTGCCTGGGCGCGACTCCGCGCTGGTTTCTGGCCACGCTGCTTCTGCCCGAGGGTTGCACCGACCGGGCGCTGGCGGAGCGCATTTTCGCGCAGATGGCAGCGGCCTGCCGGGAGTTGGGGGTGTCCTTGTGCGGCGGCCATACCGAGATCACTTACGGTCTGGAGCGGCCCATCGTCGTCGGCCAGATGCTGGGCGAGGCGGCACGGGATGCTTTGGTGGTGCCCGGTGGGGCGCAGGCAGGTGACGTGGTGATTCTCACCAAGGGCATTGCTGTGGAAGCCACGGCCATCATCGCCCGCGAGCGAGGGGCCGAGCTGGCCGGCTGTTTCGCGGAGGAGTTTCTGGCCCGCTGCCGTGACTTTTTGCATCGTCCGGGCATCAGCGTGGTGCGCGACGCGCACATCGCCACCGCGTGTACCCGCGTGCACGCTATGCACGATCCCACCGAGGGCGGACTGGCCACCGGTTTGTGGGAACTGGCCCAGGCGGCAAGGGTGGGCTTGATTGTGGATCAGGAGCAAATCCCCGTCCTGCCGGAGACGGCAGCCCTCTGCGCCGAGTTTGGCCTGGACCCGTTGGGGGTTATCGCTTCTGGGGCGCTGCTCGTTGTCGTGGCCGCGGAAGACGGCGAACGGGTGGTAAACGGTTTGCAGGAGGCCGGTGTCGCTGCGAGGATCATCGGGAGGGTGATAGAGCCTGGGGAGGGGGTACTGTTGAGGCTGCCGGGAGGTCAGACGCAGGCATTTCCCCGTTTTCCCCGCGACGAAATCACCCGTCTGTTCGAGTGAGAATAAACCCTCCCGCAGGTTCGAAAACCTGCGGGAGGGTTAGACAAGTTAAAAAAAGGAGCATTCGGAACCCGATGGCCTCGCGCTCATTCCTGCTTCCCCCCTGGGGGGGAGGAGGGGAAGGGGACTGCTCGCTTGGCTATCTGGGTAGAGATGCCCGAATGCCCTCTTGAAGCCATTATACTATAAATTTCAATAGTTGTATGTTACAGAATTGTGACGGCTTGGTTACGGAAGTGTTACAGGGGTAAATGATGATCACGATTGTAGGTTTGGGGCCGGGTAACCCGGCTCATTTAACGCTGGAGGCACGGCAGGTACTGGAGCAGTCTGCGGAGGTGTATCTACGCACCGCGCGTCACCCCACGGTATCCGCTTTGCCGCCCCATCTCACTGTGCACTCCTTCGATTCCCTGTACGAGCAGGCGTCGGATTTCGCCGAGGTGTACGAGGGGATTGCGGCCCAGGTGCTGGCCCTGGGACAACGGCCTGAGGGGGTAGTGTACGCTGTGCCCGGGCATCCCCTGGTGGGCGAGGCGACGGTGCAGCGCGTTCTGGAAGAAGCGCGGGCCCTGGGCCTCGCCACGCGCGTCGTCGCCGGGCTGAGCTTCATCGAGCCGGTACTGACGGCGCTGGGCCTGGATGCGCTGGATGGCCTGCAGGTCGTGGATGCTATCGAGTTAGCGGCGCGGTATCATCCCTTGTTCAACCCCGATTTGCCGGTGCTGGTTGGGCAGCTTTACGGACGGGAGGTGGCCAGCGGGGTCAAGCTCACATTAATGAACGCTTATCCTGCCGACCATTTGGTCACTCTGGTGCGGGGCGCGGGCACAGACGGGGAATGGGTGCGCACTTTGCCCCTCTATGAGTTGGACCGCGTGGAGGATATGGATCACTTGACGACGTTGTACCTGCCACCCTTGCCCGTGGTGGGCGGGGTGGAGACTTTCCAGGATACCATTGCCCGCCTGCGTGCTCCCGGCGGTTGTCCCTGGGATCGGAAGCAGACTCATCGCTCGCTGCGCATCAATCTTCTGGAAGAGACGTATGAGGTGCTGTCGGCTATTGACCGGGACGACATGCCGGCTTTGTGCGAGGAACTGGGCGATCTGCTGCTGCAAATCGCTCTCCACACCCAGATCGCGGTTGAGGAGGGTGATTTCAGCCTGGCCGACGTGGTGGCGGGCATTGATACCAAGATCAAGCGCCGCCATCCCCACGTCTTCGGCGACGTCCAGGTGAACGGTGTGAGCGAGGTCCTGCACAACTGGGAGGAGATCAAGCGCGCGGAGAGGGCTGATCGAGATAGCGAGAGGGCGGAGCGTTCCATGCTGGACGGTGTGCCGACGGCGTTGCCAGCTCTGGCCCGGGCGCAGTCGTTGGAGCGGCGGGCGGCCAGGATGGGCTTTGAGTGGCGGAACCTGGAAGAGGTGATGAGCAAAGTCGCCGAGGAGCTGGCCGAACTACAGGCGGCTACCACAGCCGAGGCTCGCGAGCTGGAGTTGGGGGATGTGCTGTTTGTGCTGGTCAGTCTGGCGCGTTGGCTGGATGTGGATGCGGAGAGCGCGTTGCGCGCCACGTGTGACCGCTTCACCAGGCGCTTTGCGGCGGTGGAGAAACTGTGCCGGGAGCGGGGTCTGGAGATGGGGAAGCTGAGTCCGGCGGAGTGGGAGGTGCTGTGGAGGGAAGTCAAGGACCGGTGACCGATGAGCCAACGTGGCGTGGAAGGTGCGCTTCAGTTTGGGGGCAGGTTTGTCCCGTAGCGGCCGACCGCTGTGTCGGCCTACGGCGGGCAGGGCCTGTCCTGAGCCCCGCCGAAGGGCCTGTCCTGAGCCCCGCCGAAGGGCCGCCCGCCGCTACGTCGGGGCAAGTAGGGGCGCAGCGGCGCTGCGCTCCTACAAGGCGCAAACTCGCCCCAAAACTGACGCACACCCTGGCGTGGGTAAACAGTTGACGGGGGATGCAAATAGCGTTACAATAAAGGTAACTTATCTGCTATTGGGAACGGAGGGGCATGAGCGAGTTTGCAGAAGAGTGCAGCAGCCGGATAATCCAGAGGCTACCTTGTCGGCGGTGGAGGAGCAGACGAAAGACGCTATTTCGTGCCTGGAGCTGTGCCAGGCGCTCGATGCCCGTCTGCGTCCATCCAGCCTCCCAGCCTCCCAGCCTTCCAACCTTCCATCCTTCGCCTACCCCCGCACCGCCCGCAAGGCAGCGCGCATGTTGCGCGAGCTTTACGATACCGGCTTTGCCAGCTTTTCGTGAGGTGAATCCATGACCATTCGCTTTGGCACCGACGGCTGGAGGGCCGTCATCAGCGATACCTTCACTTTTGCCAATTTGCGCCTGGTGGCCCAGGCCATCGCCGACTACGTGCTGGAAGAGGCTGCCGACAGCGGTACCCAGCCGGAGGTGGTGGTCGGCTTCGACACCCGCTTCCTCTCCGACCGCTACGCCGCCGAGGTGGCCCGCGTCATGGCCGGCAACAACATCATCACCTGGCTGGCCCGCGCCGATACCCCGACGCCGGCCATTTCCTACACCGTCAAGCACAAGGGAGCCATAGCCGGAGTGATGATCAGCGCCAGTCACAACCCGCCCCGTTACAACGGCGTCAAGCTCAAGGCCAGTTACGGCGGCGCCGCACCTCCCGAGGTGGGCCGGCGCGTGGAGCGCATCCTGGAGGCCAACCAGCTCCAAGCCCGAGGGCCCAACCTAGAGGATTACCAGACGGCCCTCGATCAGGGCCTGATCCGCCGCTTCGACCCGGCCTGGGCGTATTATGAACACCTGGCCACCCTGATTGACCTGGACGTCATCTCCAACGGCGAACTGCGCGTCATCGCCGATCCTATGTACGGCTCCGGGCGGGGATGCATCAAAGAGATGCTGGCCCGTACCCGCTGCCGCGTACAGGAAATCCGGGGTGAGATGAACCCCGGCTTTGGCGGCATTCACCCCGAACCCATCGCCCGCTTCCTGCACGCTCTTTCGGCGGCCATCCAGAACACCCATGCCGACATCGGCCTGGCCACCGACGGCGACGCCGATCGCATCGGCGCTATGGACAGTCGGGGGCAGTTTGTGGACCCCCATCACATCTTCGCCCTGGCCCTGCGTTATCTGGTGGAGCAACGCGGTTGGCGCGGGTCGGTGGTCAAAACCGTATCCACCACCCAGATGGTGAACCGCCTGGCGGCTCAATACGACCTGCCCCTGCACGAGACCCCCGTCGGGTTCAATCATATCGCCGATCACATGCTGAGCGATGATGTGCTCATCGGCGGCGAGGAAAGCGGCGGCATGAGCATCAAAGGCCACATCCCAGAGGGCGATGGCATCCTGATGGGCTTGCTCTTGGTGGAAATCGTCTCTGCTGCCGGCGTGCCCTTGCACGAACTGGTCGCAGACCTGCAAGCCCGCTATGGCCCGGCCTGCTACGCCCGACGCGACATCCGCTTGCGCCATCCCGTGGACAAGAAAGCGATGGTGGCGCGCCTGGTGGCCGAAGCACCGGCTCAAATCGCTGGCCAATCGGTGGTCCAGGTGGATACCCTGGACGGGGTGAAGTATTGTCTGGCCGATGAGAGCTGGCTGCTGATTCGCCCTTCGGGCACGGAGCCGGTGCTGCGCATATACGCCGAAGCCCGCAGCCAGGATGAAGTGGAGGCCCTGCTACAATTCGGTGAGGGATTGGCGAGGTAGTAGCCGCGCTTTCCATAGCGCGACCCGACGGTTGTTGTGACCGGGGTTGCGCGGTAAGAAGCTACCCAATTGTAAAATCTGCAAAAGTACTGTAATAGGTGACCTAGTCACCTGACAGTTCGAAGATGCCATTGCAGAAAGGTGCTCTGCGCCACCCTTGGGGCCGTAGTCATCCTGAGCGGAGTGAGTCCCGAAGCGGCAGCGGAGGGACGAACGTAGTCATCCTGAGCGGAGTGAGTC
>JACIWR010000072.1:1234-13634 GCA_014360845.1 Anaerolineae bacterium | reverse complement strand
CGAGGACGAATTTATTCCCGCCAAAGACGCCTGCTGGTCTCCTGACAGCGCCCGCGTTGCTTTTTCTTCTGACCTGCGTGGCTTCTTCAACATTGGCATCTACGAGGTGGCAACGGGGACAATTACCTGGGTAACCGAGGGAAAAGGGGATAAAGAACAGCCAGCTTGGTCGCCTGACGGCCAGCGTTTAGCCTACGTGCTCAGCGACGGTCCCGCGACCTGGCTAGCTGTGTTGGACCTGGAAACAGGTTCTACGGCAACCTATCAAATCGAACCGGGTGTGCATCACCACCCGCGCTTTACTCCTGATGGGACGGGTCTGGTCTTCGTTTTCGATAACCCCCGCCATCCAAGCGACTTGTGGCTGCTCTCTCTTCGCCCCTTTGAGGGAACTCAGGGCCGGCTTCGCTCAGAGCAAGCCCTGGCGGGAGGCTCCTGGCGACAACTGACTTACTCTCTGCCCCCCGCTTTGCGGGACGCTCCCTTTGTGATGCCCTCCATCGTGTGGTATCCCGGCTTGGATGGAGAGAAGGTCCCGGCGCTCCTTTACCGCCCGCGACAGGTCGAAGGAAAGCCGCCCGCTGTTATCTACGTCCACGGCGGTCCCAATTGGCTGATCCAGATCACCTGGGACCCGTTGGTGCAGCACATGGTCAGTCGGGGGTGGATAGTATTAGCTCCCAATTACCGGGGCTCTACTGGCTATGGGCGGGAGTGGCAACTGGCCAACCGTTTTGACCTGGGGGGTGGTGATACGCGAGACGTGGTCGCCGGGGCTGACTACCTGGTCCGCGAGGGGCTGGCCGATCCTAAGCGCATCGCCGTCACCGGGCGGAGTTGGGGCGGATATTTGACGATGACCTGTCTGACCCAGTATCCCGATCGTTGGGCGGGCGGCTCGGCAGTGGTGCCTTTCCTCAACTGGTTCACAGCCCACGCCAACTCTCGAGGGGACTTGCAGCACTGGGACCTGGAGAACTTCGGCGACCCGGAGAAAAACCGCGATTTATACTACGAACGCTCGCCTTTCTTCTTCCTCGATCGAGTGACTGCCCCGGTACAACTGATCTGCGGTGCTCATGACCCCCGCTGTCCGGCCAGCGAGTCCATCCAGGCCCACGAAGTGCTGGCTGCCCAGGGAAAGCCGTGCGACCTGGTCCTCTATCCTGACGAAGGGCACGTCTTTCTCAAGATCGAGAATGTGGTGGATGCCAAGAGACGCCAGGTCGAGTTTCTGGCGAGGGTTTTAGAGTAGAAGCGAATTATCGCTTCGCTCATTTGTAGGCTCAGCCTTCCTGTTCAGCTCACAAGCAACTTCAGGCGAACGCCCGAAGGAAGGCGACCGCGTTTTTCCCCAGTTTCTCCAGCAGGTACCCACCCTCTTGCACGATGACCGTTGGCAAGCCCAGTCCGGCAATCCGTTTGCCGATCTCGTGCAACCCCTCGGTAGTCACCTGAAATCCGCCCGCCGGATCACTGGCCACGATGTCGAATCCTGCCGAGACCACCAGGTGGCGGGGGGCAAATTCGCGGATCACGGCGAGAGCCTCATCCAGCGCAGCCAGGTAATCCGCGTCATCCGTGCCTTGGGGGAGGGGCCAGTTGCGGTTGTATCCTTTGCCCGGCCCCTCGCCTATCTCCTCGGCTTCGCCCCAGTAATAAGGATAATCGTCGTCGGGATGGGCGTGGAGGGAGCAATACAGCACCGAGGGGTCGGCATAGAAAATCGCCTGCGTGCCGTTGCCGTGGTGGTAGTCAATGTCCAGGACGGCAACCCTTTCACCCGCTTGCAAATAGCGGGTGGCGATGGCGGCGTTGTTCAGATAGCAGAAGCCGCCATACAGATCGGCTGCGGCATGATGGCCGGGTGGACGACATAGGGCATAGACTGCTCGCTCGCCGGCGCGGATGAGATTGGCGGCAGTGAGAGCGCATTGCGCACTCCAGTATGCCGCTTCCCACGTCCCTTCCAGGATGGGGCTGCCCCAGCCGAAAGAGTAATAACCCTTAAGGCCGAGGAAGCTCTTGGGTTTACGCCCGGCATGTCTGGTAGCAAAAGTCCAGGTGAAAACCGGGTCAGCTTTCCCGAAATGGGCCGCGCTCTCAGCGTAGACACTGCGCAGAAAGTTCACGAAATCCGCGTCGTGAACAGCCAGGATGGGCTCGAGTCCGTGGTCGGCAGGGGCGATAATCGGTCCCAGTTGCGCGGCTCGCACCGCGTTCAGGATAATCTCCGCCCGCGCCGGGACCTCTTCCGTAACAAAAGGATGGCCTTCAACCTGGACCTGGTCGGTGGCGTGCAGTTGGTGGCGGCTGGTGTAGATGGTATACAAAAGTCTGTTCCCTCATGACGGCGGCCGTGGGTGGGGCGAAGTGTTCGCCGCGTAATTCCGATGTTTCCCCGGTCACTCAGCCGGCGGACATCACGCAGACGGGAGAGCCCACCGGCCACGCTCGAAGCCGCGCCGGTAGCACGGTCGGCGGGCGCGTGTTCTCTCTCGTGCATCATCGTTCGGCGCTATATCGCTCGCGTCATCAATAGTTCATCGTAAAAGACGCCGTCGTAGTATAAGGCCTGGGGTTCGATCCCGTAAACCTGAAAACCACAGCGAGCGTAGCAGCGAATCGCACGAGTATTCGTTGTGACCACGGCCAGTTTAACGATCTTTACACCCTGAGTTCGGGCCCAATCCATACAGATGGTTATGAGTCCCTCGGCGATGCGAAAGCCACGCCAGTCGGGTCGGACGTACATTCCCACGATGTTTGCACTGTGCCGTATCTTGGGCGAGTCCGTGTGGGTAATGCCACACATGCCTATCAACTGTTGGTCGTGAACGGCGAAGTAAGTCATGACCGTGCTATCCGTGCTGTCCGACCGGAGCCTCTCTGTCCAGAAGGTCATCGGCTTGGCCAGGTTCGCCGCGTAATCCGAGGAGAACGCCTCAGGATGATTGCGCAGAGCTTCTAAGCGCAGGTCACGATAGGCTGGGGCATCTTCTTCTCTGGCTGCACGTATTGTTACTGTTCCACGTGGGGTAGTGATGGTTGTATCCATTGTCGTTTCTTTCATCAGTTGGAGTCGTACACTGCTCATGGGTGTGCGTCAGTTTAGGGGCGAGTTTGCGCCTCCACGGGAGCTTTCCCCGATGTAACGGCGGGCGGCCCTTCGTCTCCGCTCAGGGCGCAGCCCTTCGTCTCCGCTCAGGGCGCAGCCCTTCGTTTTCACTCAGGACGCAGCAGCGGTCGGCCGCTACGGTGGAAAACCTGCCCCGAAAGAGAAATGCATCTGGATGGAGGATGGAGGAGATGGCGGTTCGATGGCATCCCCTGCGGGAGGGGAGGGGGAGGAATGAAGGCACTACACCAGGTGGCAGGCCACGAAGTGTCCCCCGCCCACCTCCCGCCAGGCAGGTTCCTGTTGTGAGCAAAGCTCTTGTGCTCTGGCGCAACGGGTGTGGAAACGGCAGCCGGAAGGCGGATTGATCGGGCTGGGGACATCGCCCTCCAGGATGATGCGATTCCGCCTGCGCTCCACCTTCGGGTCTGGAACCGGCACGGCGGAGAGCAGGGCCTGGGTGTAAGGGTGCAATGGATGGTCGTAGAGTTCGTCCTTTTCGGCCAGTTCCACGATCTGGCCCAGGTACATCACCGCCACCCGGTCGCAGATGTGACGAACCATGCTCAGGTCGTGGGCGATGAAGAGATAGGTCAAACCCAACTGATCCTGTAGGTCTTCCAGCAGATTGACCACCTGGGCCTGGATGGAGACGTCCAGGGCGGAGATGGGCTCGTCGCAGACGATGAAGTCCGGGTTGGAAGCGATGGCGCGGGCAATGCCAATGCGCTGTCGCTGCCCTCCGGAAAATTCGTGAGGGTAGCGGTTGATAAAGCGGGGATTGAGGCGTACCAGGCGCAGCAATTCCTGCACCCGCTCGATCTGTTCCTGGGGAGTAGCCAGTTTGTGCACTCGTAGAGGTTCGCTGATGATCCGGGCAATGGTCATCCGCGGGTTAAGAGAGGCGTAAGGGTCCTGGAAAATCATCTGCATGCGCTGTCGCATGCGGCGCAGCTCATTCCCCTTCAAACCGGTCAGGTCCACGCCGTTGAAAAAGACCCGGCCTGCCGTAGGGCGGTACAATTGCAATATGGTGCGCCCTGCCGTTGTCTTACCGCAACCGCTTTCCCCCACCAGGCCCAGCGTCTCTCGCCGGTAGATATCGAAAGTTATCCCATCCACTGCTCGCACCGCGCCCACTTGTCGCTGGATGAGGATACCGCGAGTGATGGGAAAGTGTTTTTTGAGACCCTCTACCCGCACCAGCACCTGGTTGTCACTCATCGCTCCCTCCCCGTACCCACGTCTACCCAACAGGCGATCTCGTGGTGGGAGTCTACGATCTCCAGTCGGGGATTTTCCTGGCGGCATCGCTCTATCACGTAAGCGCAGCGCGGGGCGAAGGGACAGCCCGGTGGCAGGCTCAGCAGGTCCGGCGGCAGACCGGGGATGGTTGCCAGTCTCTCTTTGCTGCTTCTATCTACCCGTGGCAGGGATTTCAAAAGGGCCAGGGTGTAGGGATGTCGCGGGTCATCGTAGATGTCGTCCACATCCCCCCGTTCGACAATGAAACCCGCGTACATGACGATCACCTTCTCGGCCAGTCCGGCAATGATTCCCAGGTCATGGGTAATCCAGATCACCGCCATCCCCAACCGATCACGCAGGGTTTTGACCAAGTCAATGATCTGGGCCTGGATCGTCACATCGAGGGCGGTAGTGGGCTCATCGGCGATGAGAATGCTGGGCATGCAGGCCAACGCCATGGCGATCATCACGCGCTGGCGCATCCCACCGGAGAATTGATGGGGATAGTCACCGTAACGGCTGTCGGCCTGGGGAATGCCCACCATGTTCAGCAGCTCCAAAGTCCGTTGGTAGGCTTGTTTCTGAGTCATTCCCATGTGCACTATCAGAGCTTCGCTGATCTGGCGTCCGATGGTCAGCACTGGATTGAGGGAGGTCATCGGGTCTTGAAAGACCATGGCGATCTCTTTGCCGCGAATGTGCTGCATCTGTGATTCATTCAATTTCAACAGGTCCTGCCCTCTGTAAATGACCTGTCCGGCAGCAATCTTGCCAGGCGGTTCAGGAATAAGTCGCATCACAGAGAGAACACTGGCACTCTTACCGCAACCGCTCTCTCCTACGATGCCTAGAGTTTGCCCTTCCTCCAGCGTGTAAGAAATGCCGTTGACGGCGTGGACCACGCCATCCAGGGTGTGGAAGCGGGTGGTGAGGTCTCGAACTTCTAGCAGTGTTGCCATGATTCCTTTCCTATTGGGTAAGAGTTCGAGGGTCGAGGGCATCGCGCAGACCGTCGCCGACGAAGTTAATGGAGAGCACCGTCAGGACGATCAGGCTGCCCGGAAAGATCCATAGCCAGGGAGCGGTTTCGATGTAGTTATAGGCTCCGTCGAGCATGTTGCCCCAGGTGGCAGTGGGCGGTCTCACCCCCAGCCCCAGGAAACTGATGTACGCTTCTGAGAGGATGGCGTTGGCCACGCCCAGGGTCGCTGAGACAATGATCGGAGCCATGCTGTTGGGCAAGATATGTTGGAAGATAATCGCCAAGTTGGAAGTGCCGATGGTCCTGGCGGCCAGGATAAACTCGCGCTCCTTGAGCGACAGGAAATCGGCTCGCACGATGCGGGCCAGGTACATCCAACTGGTCAACCCCAGAATGAGGATGATCACGATCACGCTGCCGCTGAAAGTGCGACCAAAAAGCTGGATGGTGGGAATCTTGCCCCCGAAGAACTTGGCCATCACCAGAAGCAGGAACAGTTGGGGGATGTTGAACATGGCTTCGGTGAAGCGCATCAGGATGCTATCTATTGGCCCGCCATAGTAGCCGGCGATGGCTCCGATAAGCACGCCAACAACGGTCTCCACCAAGACGGCGAACAGGCCGATCAGCAGTGAAATCTGTCCCCCATAGATGGTACGTGCCAGGATGTCCCGCCCCACTGTGTCGGTGCCAAAGGGGTGTTCGGCGGAGGGAGGCTGCAGTCTTTTGCTGGTATCGGTGTAATTAGCATACGATTCGGAGACGAAAAAGGCGCCGACGACGGAGTACAGAACCAGGAAGACGAGAATGCAGATACCCGCCATCGCCATTTTGTGGCGGCGAAAGCGTCGCCAGATAAGGGCACGCGGGGATAGGGTGGGGATTTCCAGGGCGTCTAAGCCATTAACACTCATACTCTCGACTGGGGTCTCCATAAGCGACTCCTTATCCCTGCACTAGGTGTAACGGATGCGCGGGTCCAGCCAGGCATAGACGATATCGGTGATGAGCTGGAAGACGATGACCGCGACGGAGATCAACATCAGAATGCCCATGACGACCGGTGTGTCGGCCCGGGAGACGTGGTCGAGAAATAGTCGCCCCATGCCAGGCCAGGCAAAAATGCGCTCAGTGACTATCGCCCCTCCCAACAACATCGGGATATCGAGTCCGATAATGGTCACCAGGGGCAGAGAGGCATTCTTGAGAGCATGAATGAAGAGGATGGTGAAATTAGGTAGCCCTTTGGCCCGGGCGGTGCGGATGTAATCCTCATTCATGACTTCCAGCATCGTCGCCCGCACGAAGCGGCTGTAGCCAGCGATGCTGATCAAAGCCATGCTGAAAACCGGCAGTACCATGTGGAGCGCAACTTGAGCCGGTGTCTTGCCAATCTGGGGATCAAACATGCCGACGGTGGGCAGATAGGGTAACCCCCACTTCTTGAAATTGACGGCGAACAGGTACATGGAGGCAAGGGCAATGAAGAAAATCGGCATGGAATAACCGACGAAGGAAACAGTGGTAACCAGGTGGTCTATCACCGAGTACTGGCGCAGGGCCGAATAGACGCCGATGATGATTGAGAATATGATGATGACCACCTCCGTTGTGATCATCAACAGCAGCGTGTTGGGGAGACGTTCCCAGATGAGCGTTGATACCGGCTTGCCGCGAATGACCAGGGAGGTGCCGAACTCGCCGCGCAGCACACCTTTTCTCGTGCCGGGCGTTTCGGGAATACCGTCACCGTCCATATCTATTTTAGTCCAGTCGTTGCCGATCAGCCAGTACAGATACTGGACATAGATTGGTTTGTCCAGTCCGAATTGACGCGCCAGGCGCTCGCGGTCTTCGGGGCGGGTGAGGCGGCGACCACCCATCGTGGCCAGGGGGTCGCCGGTGTTGCGCATCAGGATAAAGAGAATCAGGCTGATGATGAAAAGCAAAGGGATGGCTTGCAGAAGTCGTCGAATGATGTACTGGGTCATGGCCCTCCTCTGGCAAATAGAAGTATAAAGGCCGGGATGGGAGTGAACCCATCCCGGCTGCGGTTAGCGAATCGAGGTATTACTTTAGGTCCCACTCGATGGAGTTGTAGAACGGTGTGACGCCGGAGAACTTGATATTGGTCAGGCGCTTACCGACGATCCAGTAGTCGGGATCCTCCCACATCCCCAGCCAGTAGACCTGTTCGTGCATGTAGCGGCTGATTTCGTGGAATATTTCTTGTCGCTCCTGGACATTCACCGTCGTCAGCTGGCGGGTGAAGAGCTCGTCCAGTTTCTCGTCACAACCGAAGTAGTTGTAGCCTGTGGGGTTTTCATCAGTGGGGATTTGGCTGCACAGCCAGTAGTCTGTATCAGGGTCGGGGAAGTAGGGGCCATCTGACCACTCCATGATGTCCACCTCGCCCAGGGCCGGCGCTGCTCCGTCAGCATAGCTGCCGAAGAACAGGTCTGCGTCCTGGCTCATGAGCTGGAGATCAATGCCTACTTCCTTCAACTGCTGCTGAGCTACGGCCTGAGCATCCTGACGTATCTCGCGGATGGTGGTGCCGTGGATGAGGGTGAGCTTGTTGCCTTCGGCGTCCTCACGGATACCGTCACCGTCACGGTCAATCCAGCCAGCTTCATCCAACAACCGCTTGGCTTCTTCCGGGTTGTATTTCCAGGGTTCGATGTCGGGAGCCCGGTAGGCCGGCAGGGAATCCCAGTAGGTCTCCGGGGCTTTGGTCAGGCCAAGCAACAGGTCGCGGTTGATGGCCTCTCGATCTATGGCCATGGCAATGGCCTGGCGGACTTTGACATCCCGGGCGCCGGGGTGAGCCATGTCCCTGAAGTTGAAGAACCAGCCCTCCTGATAGCCGGAAGGTTGGACCACAATCTGGAGGCCAGCGTCTTGCAGGGCAGGAACATCTGAGAGCGGCGGGAAAGTGCCCAGGTCCCCATCACCGGCGATGAGCGCGGCGGTCTGAGAGGCATCGTCCGGCACAAAGCGGATGAAAATCTCATCCAGCTTAGGCTGGCCGAGCCAATAGTTCTCGTTTTTGACGAAACGCATGAAGCTGCCGGATTCCCATTCAGCAAAGTTGAAGGGGCCGCAGCCAACGGTCGGTGCCAGGTTCCACTCGGCCTGATCAATCGTGCCCTCGGCCTCGAAGACCGGCTCTAAGATGTGTTTGGGTAGAATACCGCGCCAGAACAGAGCCTGCCAGCCAAGCAGCGAACGGTTCGGCGAAGTGCATGACCACGGTTCGCTCGTCGGGCGCTTCGATGCTCTCCAGAGAGTCATAGGGGTACTGGGTCGCGACGGTGTTGGCCGCATTCATCACCATATCGTAGGTGAAAACGAAGTCCGCTGAGGTGATGGGCGTACCATCTGACCAGACAATGTCGTCCCGCAGGTGCATGGTGATGGTCAGTCCATCTTCGGATACGCCACCGTTTTCCATGCTGGGGATCTCGGTCACCAACCGAGGGAAGGCCTCGTTCTGGTTGTCGAACTCCCAGGCCCAGCAGCCCCACAATTGCTGCAGGATGGCTTCGAACCACATGTTGCTATAGAAGGGGTTTAGTACGGCTGGCTCCTGGGTGAAGATGATAGTTATGACTTTGCGCTCGGCAGGTGGTGGTGAGGTTGGTGTGGGTGTAGCGCTGGGGGGTTGGGTAGCTGGTGGGGAAGTCGGCGCCGGTGTTGGTTGACAGGAGGTCAGCAGGACCGCAGTGACGACTACCACGGCCAGCACAGGGTAAAACCAGGTGCGTCTCATGATTATCTCCTCCTTTTTTAATGCACTTGAGAGTGAGGGCCGCTGGCTTCATCAAGGAAATGCTCTCCAGCAGCCCTGCGCATTAAACATACCCTGATGATCAGGGACCGGCTTTTCCGCTGCTAAGCGGATTGAATACGAGAGATGTCTCAAAGTACTTATATGACGTCCTCCTTTCCCCCTGGTTTGAGCAGAGATTTTAAATTTTTTTATACAACAAAGCCGACAACTTGTCAAATACCGGCAGTGATGGGAACAGTGGCCTCTGCTCTACGCCAATTTCTGCCCGGCTTCTCTCAGGATCTCGTCCAGTTCCAGTTCCTGCTCCTCTGTCAACGGGGGGACCTCATGTTCGGCCAGTAGCCGTTCCGCCTCCGCCTGGGCCCGCGCGGCAATGCCCTCTCGTCCCGTCCGATCCCATTCCTCCCAGGTGCGTCGGTCGGCCAGGTGTGTGTACAGGATCTCTCCCGAACGCAGGTAGCGCACCGTGTGTCGCTGTCCTAAGAAGTTACGCGGGCCCTCCATAACGGCCGCGATGACCTCCACGGCCAGTGCATCATCATCTACCGAAAAGCCCCGCAGTAACCGGTGGATGCTGGCCGCGATCTCGTTATCGCAGACCATCTGCGCGTAAGAGCTGGCTACTCCCGCGTCCATCTCGCCGATGCCGGAGAGTTCGTCCGCCCCGGCCAAAGCGGGGACCACGGCATTGAGCGCCCGTTCGTAGCCGTTTTGGAGATCCATCCCGTGGGCATTAGTGGAGAGCCCGTAGACGTTGACCGGGAGGCCGTAGCGGTGAGCAATTTGCACTGTCGCGGCGGAGACCAATCCCAGTTCCACTCCGCCCCAGACCGAGATTCCGGTGCGCGGTTCCATCATGGCCAGCCGCCCGCAGTAAATCATGGGCAGGCCCGGTCGCACCAACTGCGCCAGCACCACCGAAGCCAGCACCTCGGCGTTCTGCTGAGCCAGGGACCCGGCCAGGGACATGGGGGCGGTAGCACCGGCAATGGGGCACGGCAGAGGGCCCAGGGGGATCCCCAAGCGAGCGGTCTCCATCATCGCCTCTACCACATCATCGGGGAAAAACAGTGGGCTGACAGGGGAGATGCCCAGGGTGAGCACCTCGTCCGGCGGGCCGATGACGGCAGCCATCCGGGCAGTATAATGCACCTCGGCGGCGGTCTGAGCGCCGGGGCCTTGCACCGGTTTGGTGGTGTGAGGCAGAGTGTGCCGGTACATCGCCAGGGACATCAGCGGGCCAGGCACGTCCTGAGGGGTGAAAAAGGGAGTGATGGTGGAGACACTGTCCAGGGCGTCGAGGAGACGGGCGCTGTCGCGAACGTCTTGTACGGTGGCCGCACGGCGTCGGTCGGTGCGCGGATCGTAGACATCGCGCGCGCCTCCCAGGTTATGCCAATGCAGGGAACCATCACCGAGCACTGCCGTCTTCCCACCCCGACCGCGAATCGTCACTTGTGCCGGGCACTGTGCCACTGCCCACTCCACCAGGTCGGGGGGCAGGTGAACTCGACCATCGCGCACCTTTGCCCCCGCATCCTGCAATAATTCGAGCGCCCGGGGCTGGGACAGTAAGATACCAATCTCGTCCAGGATACGCAGTGTAGCCTGGTGAATTGCCTCCACCTCTTCGTTCGCCAAGACAGCCAGTCGGATCATAAATCCCTCTCCATCGGTTGAGTAATCGTAGCTGCCCGACCCGACACGGGGTTGTGTCACGGCCTACAGCCGGCAGGCAGTGTATTTCCCCTGGCACGGTGGGCCTGGAGCAGCCCACATCACGCGCTCGGTGAGGTCCATTACCAGCGAGACCAGGGTCATTCCTCGATCATGGGGTGGGTCCGCAGGATCTTCATGCATGCAGATGGAATCTGGAAAGTTAACGTGATCTCGTAGCAACGTCTGAAGGCTTTCTACAGTCACCTCTCCAAGTTGGGCCCGTAGCAGACGCCGGGCGCGATTGAGCCGCACATGGGAGCCAGCATAAGGTCCCGGTTCCTCCAGGGCCTGCATCCTGGGGGAGAGATAATGATTGGTGTGGGCCAGCCAGCCTTCCTCAGCGTATAAAATATCGTGGGCCGTGGCAGAGGTCTCGATACAGTACATCTCGCCAAAGGGATCGGCTAGCAGGTAGCTATAGCCCCCACCTCGTAGTTTGGGGACGCAAGCTCTGATCGCTTCGCCGATGGTGCGGGCGTTCAGCACGGCCCGGGAGCAGAGAATGCGCGGTACGCCGACCCGTGCGTCAGTGGGGTAGGCCGAATCTATGGCTATGCCGATTCCTTCGGCGTTCAGGCCGATGTTGACCAGTAGCGGCCCATAGTTCATGCCCACGAAGGGGGGGCCATCGTTCGGTTTGGCACGCACCAGGTAGACGTTATCTCGATCCGCGATGCTCCAATCCTCATTGTGGGCCAGCAGGACGTGACCGCTGGCGGTATGATCGTCTCGCACGGCCAGGCTGGTGCAGCCCCACACCTGCTGCCGGCTCTCGCTCAGACCCTCATAGCAGTTGAGAGCCCAAACCTCTTCAAACGAGACATTGGCTCCCTCGGCGATACCCCTGATCTCTTCGACGAAATCAGGGAAAGCCTCCTCTCCATAGGGTAGAAACTTTCTCGCCTCGAGTAATCCCTCTTCCCACGTCATGTTGATGGCCTTGGGAAGCATCTCGCGGTACAGCGTCACCGATCTGAGAATCTGAGACCGTGCTCCCTCCCCTTGTTGTTGTCCCCGCTCGCGGGGACCACCTTTGACCTCGATGACTGGCAGGGTCTGTAGAGTCATTCGTGCTCCTCCAACGCGCCAAGGATTGCTTTCTTCAGTACACTGACGATATGGTTTATCTCCTCTTCGGTTATAATAAACGGCGGCGCGACCATCAGATGGTCACCGGCCACGCCGTTTACGCTGCCGGCTCCCGGATAAAGTATCACACCCCGCTCGAAGGCCAGGTCGCACACCCGCTGACCAAAATGTCTCTCCGGCGGGAAAGGGGTTTTCGTCTCCCGGTCGGCGACGAATTCGATACCCCACATCATCCCCAGTCCCCGTACATCCCCCACGCAGGATAATTCCCCTAACTCCTCACGCAAGCGTTGTCCCAGATAGGCTCCCCTCGTAGCTGCTGTAGCGACCAGATCGTGCTTCTGCAAATAACGAAGGGTTGCCAGCGCCGTTGCCGCGCCGACGGCGTGATGGGAGAAGGTTCCGCCGTGCACGAAATCGCCGTGGTTCCGACAAATCGCATCCACATCCG
>JACIWR010000072.1:0-1224 GCA_014360845.1 Anaerolineae bacterium | reverse complement strand
GGCCTGCCGGGTGACCTCTTTCGCCGAGGTGCTGGAGGACGCGGGGCTCGTGAAAATCGCCGTGGTTCCGACAAATCGCATCCACATCCGGGCCGCGAACGGCTGTGATAGAGAGGGGGAAGTAGCCTCCGGTGGCCCCCTTGCCCAGAGTCACCACGTCCGGTTGCACGCCAAAGTGCTCTATGCCGAACCACCGTCCGGTGCGTCCGAAGCCGGTCATCACCTCATCGGCGATGAGGAGAAGACCGTAGTGATCACAGATTTGCCGCACCAGCGTCCAGTAGTCCTGTGGTGGCACTACCGCTCCCAACGTCGCCCCGCTCACCGGCTCGGCGATAAACGCCGCTACCCGCTCCGCTCCCTGGCGGAGAATCTCCGTTTCCAGGGCCCGGGCGCAGGCCAGATCGCAGGCGGGATAGGTGCTCCCGTCGGGCTGGCCTTGAGTGTAGCCGAAGGGACAGCGATAGCAATAGGGTGGCGGGATGTGCGGCTGGTCACGGAATAAAGGAGCGAACATGACGCGCATCTTGGGTTTGCCGGTGACAGCCAGCGCGCCTAAAGTCGCGCCGTGGTAAGAACCCCAGCGGGAGATGACAACCTCGCGGGCCGGCTCGCCCCGTGCTATCTGAACCTGCCGGGCGAATTTGATGGCAGTCTCCACCGCTTCGGAGCCACTGGTCAGGTAGTAAAAACGAGGGGCCGGCAGCGGCACGAGCGCAGCCAGTCGTTCGCTGTAAGTCTCCAGGGCATCGGTGCTGAAGAGGCTGCCATGGATGTAAGCGACGGCGGTGGCCTGCTCTGCCATCGCTTGAACCACTTCTGTCACACCATGGCCGATGTTGACCACTATCGGACCGCCAGAGGCATCTATGTAGCGCCGACCACTGGCGTCCCACACGTAGACTCCTTCTCCCCGCACAGCCCACGGATGAGGATGAGCCATGCGGCGATAGAAAACGTGACTCACATCGCCTCCACTGCTACAGCCATCCCCAGCCCGCCGCTGACGCAGAGCGTGGCCAGTCCCAGCGTCCGGCCATGGGCCTGCCCTGAGCGTAGCCGATGGGTGCGCAGAGCATGAATTAATGTCACCAGGATGCGCGCACCGGAACAGCCGGTAGGATGGCCCAGTGCCACCGCCCCGCCGTGAATGTTGCGTCGTTCCACATCCCAATTCAACTCGCGCTCCACAGCCAATACCTGGGCGGCGAAGGCTTCATTCAG
>JACIWR010000071.1 GCA_014360845.1 Anaerolineae bacterium | reverse complement strand
GGGTCGGTGGGGATGGTGCCTCGCTCGCTCAGGGTGATGGCGCTACCCTCGAGGAAGGTCACCTCGGGGCGCTGCCCGATGGCCACGATGATCGAATCGGCCTCGATTTTGAACTCGCTGCCAGTGATGGGCACGGGACGGCGACGACCATCCGCCTCTGGCTCGCCCAGGCGGTTGCGGACGCACTCCAGGGCGACCACCCGCCCGTTTTTCAGGATCACGCGGGTGGGGGAGGCCAATTCCTCCAGGGCCACGCCCTCGTGCAGCGCTTCTTTGATCTCCTCCTCGATGGCCGGCATCTCGGCACGGGTGCGTCGGTAAACGATGGTCACCTCGGGAGCGAGTCGTTTGGCAGCGCGGGCGGCGTCAATGGCCGAGTTGCCGCCGCCGATGACCAGGGCGCGCTGGCCCAGATCAACCCGCTCGCCCTGGCGCACTTTGGCCAGAAAGCTCAGAGCATCGTACACCCCCTCTCCATCCTCACCGGCGATGCCCAGGCGGGCGTCTTGCTGCATTCCCGTGGCGATGTAGACCGCGTCGAAGCCCTGCTCTAAAAGCTCCTCCGGCGGGCTGGTGATCGGGTGATTGAGTTCGATTTTGACCCCCAGGGCCTGGAGGCGCGCGATGTCTTCCTCGACGATTTCATCGGGCAGGCGGAAGGGCGGGATGGCCCAGCTTAACATGCCCCCCGGCTTGTTCCTGGCCTCGTAGACGGTCACCTCTACACCGTGCAGGGCCAGTACCCAGGCCGCCGCCAATCCCGCCGGACCGCTGCCGATGATCGCGGCCCGTTTGTCGGCTGTCTGCCGGGGCGCGGCATGCGTCCCTACGTGGGTGGCGAAGCGCTTCAGGGCACGGATGGCCACCGGCTGATCGTAGTTGTTGCGCGTGCAGCGGGTCTGGCACAGGTGGGTGCAGGCGTAGCCGGTGACGCCGGGCAGGGGGTTGCGGGCCAGGATCACGGCCAGTGCCTTGTCGTACTCGCCCTGGGCGATCCACCAGGCGTACTCCGGCACGTCCTGCTGGATGGCGCACTGTTCCACGCAGGGAGCGACGACGCAGTCGAAGGGGGCCAGTTCGCTTGCGACCTTGGGCAGGCCGTAGGGGTGATAATCTTTCTTGTAGCGAGGCTCTGCCAGCGCCCGCGCCGCCTCGCGTTCCAGATTGGTCAGCCTGTCCCCGGCCAGCTCCTCTAAGTTCTTCACCCCCCGCTTCCGCATATCCTCTTCCAGATTCTCCAGGTACTGGAGCAGCCTCGAGTAGCCCCCTGGCTTCAGCAGGTCCGAGACCACGGTCACCGGGCGAGCGCCGCAGGCCAGGATGTTCGTCAGGTTGAAAGCGTCGGCTCCGGCTGAGTATGAGATGTTGAGGGCACCATTGAACTCATGGGCCAGCTTGTTGAACAGATTCATGGTGATGGGATACAGCGCGCGCCCCGACATGTACATCTCCTCGCCGGGGAGCAGGCCCTTGTGATTGGCCATGGCCAGCGTGTTGCTCAGCTTGATGCCGAAGCTCAGGCTCTGGGCAGCAGCCACCGTCTGCAGGGATGCGATCAGCTCCACGGCGCGGTCGTATTGCAAATCGTGGTCGAACACCCTATCGGGGATGTGTATCTCGCGGAAGCCCAGGTGCTCGTGCAGGATGTGCAGCACCGCGTCCTTGCCCAACAGGGTGGGATTCAGTTTGACCGTGGTGTGCAGGCCGCGCTGCTCCATCAGGTATCTGGCAATGGCCTCAATCTCGTCCGGCGGGCAGCCGTGCATGGTCGAAAGAGTGACGTTGTTGGTGATGCGAGTGGGGATGTCCAGCCCGGCGAATTGAGGGAACCGCTTTTCGAGGAGGGCTTGCATCTCGGCGATTTCCGCGGATGCATCCTGTAGACGATCCATGAAGCGGGTCATGCGCGGATGCTGGATGCCCTCCAGATTGTAGCCCACGCTCATGTTGAAGATGGTGCCGAAGGGCACGCGACCCTCGAAGCCCAGCAGCCGGCGCAGCACGTGGATCAGCACCCAGGCCTTGATGTACTCACTGGCCGATTGCTCCAGCTTCAGCTCCTGCGACCACTCGACGTTGTAACCCTCGTCCTCCATGTCAATGCAGGGGCGGGGTATCTCCAGCTCGTCCATGATCTGCACCGTCTTCAGCTCGATGAAGCGTCCGCCGGAGAGCCAGGCGCAGACGATGTTCTGGGCGAGCTGGGTGTGCGGCCCGGCCCCCGGTCCAATGGGCGTGGCCAGGTAATGGCCGAACAGGTCCGGGATAGCATAGGGAGCGTCGGGTCGGGGGGTGTAGAAAAGCGAGCGATGAATGCCGAATATCGTCTGATGGGTCTCGTATTCTTGCACAATCCAGTCGAGAAGCACTTCCAACGGTTGCACGTTCATTTTGTCGGACATGATTCCTCCTCATTCCTTGCGGGGATGTCAGTGGGTCAGCCGATAAATCCGATCAAGCAGATTATGCCATCGGCGGCATCGGCTTAATCGGCTGACCCTGGCGTCCGGGTCATGCGAAAGCGCCCAGCTCTTCGAGAAAAGCTTCCATCCGGGCGACAAATCGCTCGGCATCGGCCAGCAAGCGCGTGGCCTCTTCGGGATCGGCGACAAAGCGCGGATCATAGTCACTGCTTTCGCGCTTTTCTTTCAGGGCGTTGTAGATGTCTTTGTACTCCGCTTCCACCAATCCGGGCTTGACCAGGAACTGGCTCAGGGCGTCGCGCACGCCGGAATGTTTGTCGCGTACCACGTTGATAGCGTACAGAGCTGCCGTCAGAGCGTAGAAACAGGCGTAATAGGCTCGCGATAGAGCGATATCCAGTAGCCCGTTGTCTTGCAGGAGATGAACCCCTCGCAGGTTGTGGTGAGCTTGTTCCATGTAGAAAGCGATAGTGTCCTTCGTGGCCTCATCCATTGTGCGTCTTTCTCCTTCTGGGAAGTGCAGGGGTATCTCTTGTTGCTCCCTCATCGCTTGTTGGGTATCCCACAGCTCGATTCCGGCGCGGCGCAGATTCACGTACAAGGGGAGGCGCAAACGCTGGTAACGCCGGTATTCAGCGGTGGAGACGACCAAAGGGGAAAGAGGCAGATTGGCATTGGCCGTGGCCTCGCGGGCCAGGTTGGCGATACGGCTTTTGTCCTCGTCGCTCACAATCAGCAAATCTATGTCGGACTCAGTGTCGTGCTCGCCCCGCGCACGCGAACCGAAGAGGATAACCCTCTGCACTCCGTCGGGGAACTCTGCTTCCAGGCGATCAAGGAGGCGGGAGAGGGCTTCCCGTTCGTGGTCGGTCAGGTATTTCACCCGTTCTTCTTTCAGGACGTGAGATCGCTTTCTCCGCTCCATTCTGGAACCTCAGATTCGCTGCCACGTCTCGGCGGCCAGTTCCCGCGAGCGCGCGGTGATGGCTTCCTCGTCCAGGGTGAGCAGCTCGCGGTGGCGCATCAACACCTTGCCGCCGACGATGGTCGTGTCCACGCCCGTGCCGTCCACGCCGAAGATGATGTGCCAGGGCAGGTTGCCCGCGTTCAACGGGGTGGTGGGGTGATAATCCACCAGGATGACATCGGCCAGGGCGCCGGGTTCGAGCGTGCCCAACGGGCCGGGGAAGAACAGCCCCGCGATTTCGGCGTTGTGGGCGAAGGCCATTTGCAGCACCGTGTCCGCGCCCATCACTCGCGGATCGCGCTTGCTCAGCTTGTGGATGAGGTAGCAGGCGTGCATCTCGGTGAACATGTTGTTGGAGAAGCCGTCGTTGCCCAGTCCCACGTGGATGCCCTTGTCGAGCATGAGGGGCACGTCGGCGGTGCCCACGGCGTTGTTCTGGTTGGAACGGGGGTTATGCACCACGCGCGTATTCGTTTCGCGTAGTAACTCCAGTTCGTGCTCGTTCACATGGACGCAGTGGGCCGCTACAGTCTGGGGGCCGAGGATGCCCAGCTTGTGCAGGCGTTCCACCACGCGCATGCCCGAGCGTCGCAGGCTGTCCTCTTGATCGGCTTTGTCCTCGGCTACGTGAATGTGAAAGCCCACGTCCAGGTCCTGTGCCGCAGCCACGCACTTCTCCAGCGAGGCATCCGAAAGAGTCAGCGAGGCGTGCAGGCCGAAAGTACCCGCCAGCAGAGGGTTGGCCTCCCGGTGCGCGCGGCGGATGAAGCGCACGTTCTCGTCAATCCCGGCCTGCATCTTGTCCAGGCCGTCGCGGTCGGTGACCTCATAGCACAGGCAGGCGCGCACTCCGGCCTGAAGCGTGGCCTCGGCGATTACGTCCAGGGAGCCGTCAATGGCGTTGGGGCTGGCGTGGTGGTCAATCAAGGTGGTCATCCCGTGTTTGACGGCGTCCACCAGGCACACCAGGGCGCTGTAGCGGCTGCCTTCCTGGTCCAGGGCCTTGTCCAATTGCCACCACAGGCGCTCCAGAATCTGGGGGAAATTGCTGGGCGCTTCGCCAGGGATGGCCATGCCGCGAGCGAAAGCGCCGTAGAAGTGAGTATGGGCGCAGATCAGGCCGGGCATGATCAGGCGGCCCTCGGCGTCCAGCTCCTCTTCGTTGGGATAAGCGCGGCGCAGGTCGGCGCTTTTACCGATGGCGGTGATGCGCTCTCCTTCGATGCGCAGAGCGCCGTCGAAAATAACCTCGTTCTGCCGGCCCAGGGTGACCAGCGTGCCGTTGCTGATTAACATCGTTGTCCTCCTGATCTTTGATTTGACTGACAAAGGAGTAGAGCAGGCTTTCCAGCCTGCTTGCACATAACCGTGGCACAGCTTCTCTTTTCCGACGGAGTTGTGCTGAAAAAGGGTGGTGTCTCGTGGCAGGGTGCATTGTAGCAGAAATTGGGCTGATAGGCAAGCCGCGGGTGGGGGCAAGGAGGGGTAGGGTAGGCTTTCAGCCTGCTTGCACATAACAGTGGGGCGGGGTGTGTTCGGCACACCTTCTCTTTTTGGGTAAACTTCGCGTAGTAATAGCGGTGAAGACCAGGGGCCTTTGCCTCTCGGTTTTCTAGAAGATGACCATAGACTATGCGAAGTACACTCTCAGCCTCACTGGTTGTTGATGCCGAAGATGTGCTCCAGTATCTCCCGCGCCACGGGCGCGGCCACGCGACCGCCGTCACCTCCGTTTTCCACCAGCACTACGATAGCCACCTGCGGCGCTTCCGCCGGAGCAAAGCCGATGAACCAGGCGTGGGGTAGTGCGCCCTCTTCGCCCACCTGAGCGGTACCCGTCTTCCCCGCCACGGTGACACCGAGCAACGCTGCCTGAGCAGCACGCCCCTCTTCGACGGAGAGAATCATCGCCCGGCGGACCTTTTCGGCGGTGGCGGGGGAGATAGCCGCGCGAGCAGCAGCCCGCGTCGGCTCATGCCATTGGCCGGAAGCGTCTCGGATAGCCTGCACCAAATGCACCGGGGGCACCTGTCCGCCGTTGGCCACCGCCGCAGCGACCAGGGCCATCTGCAAAGGAGTCACCGCCAACTCCCCCTGACCGAAAGCCGTAGTTGCCAGCTTCTGCTCGTCTAATTCATCCAGAGAAGAGGTGAGCACCAGATGACTGGTCTCCGCTGGAATCTCTAAGGGCGGCGCTTCTTCGAAGCCGAAGCGACGCGCCGTGGTCGCCAGCCGCTGAGCACCCAGGCGCAGACCCAACTCGGCGAAAGTCACGTTGCAGGAGTAAGCGTAGGCATGCAACAGGTCAAAAGAGGTGAGGCCGGGATGATTGCGACAGTGGATGGTGAAATCGCCCACCTGAAGGGTGCCAGTGGCGTCGGTGAAGACTTCCTCGGGCGAAGCCAGACCGCTTTCCAGCGCCGCGGCCAGGGTCACGGTCTTGAAAGCCGAGCCCGGCGGGTACAACCCCTGGGTGGCGCGGTTCAGCAGGGGGGTATCGGGCGCATCGCGCAGGGTCTCCCACGTCTCATCCAGGCGATTGGGATCGTAAGCGGGATGACTGACCAGAGCCAGAATAGCCCCCGTGTTGGGGTCGAGGACGAGCACCGCCCCGCGCCGTTCGCCCAGAGCATCATCGGCGGTGGCCTGCCAGGCGGCATCTATAGTTAACATAACATCAAAACCAACCTGGGGACGATGCAGCAGGTCATCCACCACAGCCTGCAGCGCGGGACGCCCGCTGAGACCGCGCAGTACGTCGTCGTAGGCGGCCTCGATGTTCGACACGCCGTAGCGCAGGCTGTAGAAGCCGGTGACGTGCACCAACTCGGGGTAGGAGTAGATGCGCTGTGTGAGCCCGTTCTCGTCCACCTGATCGTAAGCCAGCGCCACGCCGTGGCGGTCGAGGATGCGCCCGCGCTGCACCCGCTGCTCGGCTATCACCAGGCGAGGATTGTCGGCCCGGGCCAGGAGTTCCGGCGCGCGGACGACCTGCCAGTAACCCGTGGTCAGCCCGACCAGCAGAAACCCGGCCAGCAGAATGGCAACCAGTCGCCGGATGTTACCGCGCATGACCGGCCTCCCCGCTCATGGCACTGATGCGCAGCAGCAGGCCCAGCATGACGAAGCTGATCAGCAGTGAACTGCCCCCGTAGCTGACGAAGGGCAAAGTCACGCCGGTGAGGGGCACGAGCTTAAGCGTGCCGCCCATGATCACCAATGCTTGCAGACCCAGCATGGTGCTCAGTCCCGTGGCCAGCAAGGTGGCGAAGGTGTCCCCGGCAGCCAAGGCAGCGCGGAAGCCACGGTAAACGAGGACGGCGAAGAGGATGACCACGGCCAGCGTGCCCAGCAGACCCAGCTCCTCGCCGATGGCGGCGAAAGCGAAGTCAGAGTGAACCACGGGGATGAAAACGGGGTAGCCCTGGCCCAGACCCTGGCCCAGCACGCCCCCGGCGGCGAAGGCCAGCAGCGATTGCACGATCTGGAAAGCGCGTCCGCTGGCCTCCGGCCAGGGGTTCCACCAGGCGTCCACCCGCAGACGCACGTGATCGAAAAGCTGGTATCCGGCGATGGCGCTGATGAGGAAAAGACCCGCTCCCACCCAGACGTAGACCTCGCGCCCGGTGGCCGCGTAGAGCATGGCCAGGAAGGTGCCGAAGAAGAGCAACGCCGCGCCCAGGTCCCGTTGCCAGCCCAGAAGGACCACGGAGAAGCCCCACATCAGGAGCAGCGGTCCCAGGTGGGGCAAGGGGGGCACTCGCCAGGGGCCAAGGCGCGTCCCGCCCACGGCCAGCAGTTCTCGCTTCTCGGCCAGGTAGCTGGCCAGGAAGACGACCATGACCACTTTGAGCAGCTCCGAGGGCTGGAAGTAGAGCCTGCTCAGGCCTAACCACAGCCTGGCCCCGTATCCCGAAGGATTGACGCCGAAGAGCAGGGTCAGGCTGAGCAGGAGCAAGCCCAGGGTAAGCCAGGTGTAGCGGTAACGCCGCAGCCAGCGCAGGTTGTGCGCGGCGGGGGGCAGAAGTGCGGTGCCGAGCATCGCCCCCAGGCCCAGGACCACCCACAGCACCTGCCGCACCAGGAAATTGGGGGCCAGGCGGGCGATGAGTACCAGGCCCAGCCCACAGAGCAGAGCAGCGATGGGCAGAAGCAGCGGGTCGCCCAGCGGCAGCCAGCGACGCAGCACCAGCCAGGCCGCCAGTGAGGCTACGCCCAGCACCGAAGCCGGCCACAGCTCCACCCAGTCTACCCGGCCTCGCTCCACCAGGCTGAGCGAAACGAAGCCCGCGCCGGTGAAGAGTATGGCCAGGTCCAGCAGGGTCAGGCCTGTTACGTTTCGTGTTTCGCGTTTCACGTTAGACATACTTGCCAATGATGGGCTTCAGCTCCTCTTTCACATCCGGCGGGATGAGGTCGCGTTGGGTGACGATGGCCGCGCTGAGGGCCGAGCCGCACTCGCAAGGCCGTTCGGCGGGGATGAGGGGCAGGACGGTGGCGATGGCTTTTTTGACCAGGGCGGTGTTGGCCCGCAGGTTCTCGATGATCATGGCCACGGTGACCGTCTCCTCGGTCTCGTGCCACACGTCGTAGTCGGTGACGTGGGCCATGGTGGCGTAGCACATCTCCGCCTCGCGGGCCAGTTGTGCCTCCGGCACGGCGGTCATGCCGATGATGTCGCAACCCCACTGGCGGTAGATGTTGGACTCGCCCTTGGTGGAGAAGCGCGGCCCCTCGATGGTGATGAACGTCCCGCCGCGATGCACCGTGCCCCCGGCCTGTTCCACCGCCTCGGCCAGCAGTTTGCTGAGTTGGGGGCAGAAGGGCTCGGCGAAGCCGATATGACCGACGATGCCCCGCCCGAAGAAGGTGTAGGGCCCGCGAGCGCGGGTGTGGTCGAAAATCTGATCGGGGATGACCACGTGACGGGGGGCGAAGTCCTCGCGCAGGGAGCCGCAGGCGGAGACGGAGATGATGCGCTCCACGCCCAGCGTCTTCAGGGCGTAGATGTTGGCCCGCGAGTTGACCTCGGTGGGCAGGATGCGGTGGCCGCGCCCGTGACGGGGCAGGAAAGCCACGCGCACGCCGTTCAAAGTGCCGATAACGATGGCGTCCGACGGATCGCCGAAGGGGGTGCTGACCCGCACCTCCTGCACGTCCTGCAGGGCTTCCACGTCGTAGACGCCGGTGCCGCCGATGACGGCGATGGTGGGTTTGTCCATGTTGCCCATGAGAGTCCTCCTTAATTGTGGTTTGTTGGAAGGATGGAAGGTTGGAAGGTTGTAGCGGCGGCCCGCCGTGGCCGCGTTCACGGGCGGACAGGGCTTGTCCTGAGCTGCGCCGAAGGGCCGTCCGCCGCTACATTACGCCTTGAGTACCTCTTGATAGTCGTGCTTTCTGTAGCCGTGCTTTCCATAGCGCGGAGCCTTTTGTACAGCCTATGCGCGGTATGGAAACCGCGCCTACATCTGTAGCGGCGGGGCTTGCCCCCGCCAAACGTCGCTACGATTGCCGTCCCATAGCTTGCTTGAGCACCTCTATGTTCTTGCGCACGGTTGCCGCGCTGGCCCTGGCCCCCAGGCGCTCGAAGATGTCCAAGCTGCGCTGTATCCACTCCAGGGCCGCATCATAGTCCCCCCGCGCATAGTGGATGCCAGCGATGTTGTTGTAGGTGGTGGCCAGCACTGCCTGATTGCCCAACTGCTCGTTAATCGCCACGCTTTTCTCGTACCACTCCAGGGCCGCATCATAGTCCCCCCGCGCCTTGTGAATGAGGCCGATGTTGTTGTAGGTGGTGGCCAGCACTGCCTGGTCGCCCAGCTTTTCCTTGATGGCCACGCTTTTCTCGTACCACTCCAGGGCCGCCGCATAGTCCCCCCGCGCATAGTGGATGCCAGCGATGTTGTTGTAGGTGGCGGCCAGCCCGGCCAAATCGCCCAGCTTTTCCGTGATCGCCACGCTCTTCTCGTACCAGGCCAGGGCCGCCGCATAGTCCCCCCGCGCATAGTGGACCTGGCCGATGTTGTTGTAGGTGGCGGCCAGCCCGGCCTGGTCGCCCAGGTTTTCGCAGGCGCGGCCGCATTCGGCCAGCCACTGCATCAGCTCGTCCCAATGCCCTCTGATTTTGAGGTAGCCCTGGACGGCCCCAGTGTAGCTGCGTACCATCTTGTCATCACGGGTATCGTCAGCCACGACGTGGGCCCAGCCCAGGCGGATGTTGTCCAGTTCAGCTTCTATGGCTTTGTAATCCCCGCTGTGCTCCTGGGCATAGGCCAGGTAGTACTCGGCGTGGCGGCGGCGCAGGGCCTTTACGTCTATCCCCAGCTCCGCCGCGTCCGCGGCCAGGCGCTGCGCCGCGTACTCCTCCACCGTGGGCAGCATGGCATACCGCCCATCCTGACGGCGCACCAGGCTCCAGTTCACCAGCTCCTCCAGCGCCGCGGCCCATTCGCCGCCCACGGCGCGCACTGCCGCCAGGCCGGCCCCGCCCCGGAAGCAGGACATCGCGCAGAAAAGGCGCTGTCCATTGCTGCTCAACCGCTGGTAAGTGTAGTCGAAAGAGAGGCGCAGGCCCTTATGTCGCTCCGGCACGCCGATGAGGTCTGCCGCCGGCAGGCGCAGGGCGGTCTCCCGCAGATCGGCCAGGATGTCTTCCAGGCTATAGGCTCGTGTGTGGGCGGCCACCAATTCCACGGCCAGGGGGATGCAGTCCACCTCCTGGCAGATGTCGGCCACCCGGAAATCAGGGTACAGGTGCACTCCCTCGTCCTCGGCCCGGCGGCAGAAGAGCTCCGCTGCGTGTTGCTCGGACAAAGGTTCCAGTTCGTGGGTCCGCTCCAGGGCCCCACCCAGGCCTAGGGGTCTGCGGGCGGTGGCCAGCAGTTTGAGGCGCGGGCAATGAGCCAGCAGCTCGCGGATCAGGCGTCCCAGCAGGTCATCGGCCACGGTCTCGCAGTTATCCAGCACCAGCAGCATCTCCCGCCCGGCCAGGCAGGCGACCAGGGCGCGGAGGCGGGCCTGGTCCTCGTCTTCGCCGGGACGCGGTTCCACGATCAGGTCGAAGGCGCGCAGCAGGGTTTCCATCGCCTGCCGGCCATTTTCCGCGTTCTCGAAAGAGACGGAGCGCACCCCGTCGGCGAAGCGGGCTCGTTCCCACCAGAAACGGGCCAGGGCCTGGGCCAGCACCGTTTTGCCCACGCCGCCCGTGCCGTGCACGGTGACCAGGCGATTGGTATCCCGCGAGGGATGGAGGTGAGTCAGCATCTCGCTGACGGTGATCAGGTCGCGGGCGCGGCCCACCAGCGGGGGCACCGGCACCGGCCTGGGATCGGGCAGTTGAGGCAGATTCACCTGCGGCCGGCCGGACAGGGCCTCGTCTACCAGGGACGTCTGACCATCGCCGAGGAAGCAAAAGCGCTGCGAGGAGGGCAATCCCTCCCAGATTGTGGCCCCGTCACCGCTGTAGGGTTCCAGAGCTGCGGCACGGCAGCCGTTCTCGTGGGCCTGGCTCAAACTGTCGCCGCGGGCCAGAGCGGCGTAAAAGCCGCGAGCGTAGGCCGTGGCCGCCCGGTCGTAGATGGGGTATTCGCGCTCGATGGCCACCACGTAGGGCACGCCAGCGCAGTGCAGGGCCTGTCCTGCTTTCTCGGAATGGCACATGGCGAGGATCACCAGTTGGGGACGGCGGTCGGGGGCAGCGGGCAATAGCTTGACCACCTCGTCGGCGCTCAGGTGGTGGCTCTCTCCGCTGGGCTTTTCCAGGATGAGAGTACCGATCTCGGTACCGTGGCCGGAGAGATGCAGCACGTCGTAGCCCCGGCCCAAAGCGGTCTGCAGGTTCTCGGCCGTGACCCAGAGCAGAAAATCGGCTTCCAGGGCGTGGTCGCCGTCGCTGAGGGCTGTGGCAATAGCTTTCCGTTCGGCCTCCACATCCAGGGGCCTCTCGTTCAGCGGGCTACTGAAAGCCACCAGCACCCGCAACCCTCCACCCTCCCGTCCTTCCACCCCTCCATCCTTCCGCCCTTCCATCACTCCACCTCCAGCTTCAAGCGCACCTGACCGATGCCGATCACGTCCCCCGGCCCGACGACCACCGGCCCGTTAGTGGGGACAGGCTCGTCGTTGAGCAGCGTGCCGTTCTTCGATCCCAGGTCCTCCAGCCACCAGCGACCCGCGCGCCAGGTGAGCAGGGCGTGCTGCGCCGAGGCGAAGGCATCGGGGATCACCACGGTGTTGGTCACAGCACGGCCCAGGGAGGTGAGGGGAGCCAGCGGCAGACGTTGACCGGGCAGCAGAGGCGTCTCTCCGGCGGCGATGACCACCAGGTGCCCCAGATGCTCAACAGCGCCTTCTTCCGCGCGGCGGCTCACCGTCCGCAGGTCGCGCCAGATGGCGATGAAAACGACGACCAGGAAGGCATACAGGATAGCGGCCATGATCAGGCGTAAGAGGAAAATGGCGACGTCCAGTGACAAGGGTCTTCTCCTGGGTGTGACAACGAATGTCGAACGAATAAACGAATGATGGTGACAACGAATACCGAACGAATAAACGAATCACGCTCCCATTCGTTTATTCGTTAACTCATTCGTTGACAAACTCCTCACGACAACGAATACCGAACGAATAAACGAATCACGCCTCCCATTCGTTTATTCGTTGCTCATTCGTTGACAAACTCCTCACGACAACGAATACCGAACGAATAAACGAATCACGCCCCCATTCGTTTATTCGTTACCTCATTCGTTGACAAACTCCTCACGACAACGAATACCGAACGAATAAACGAATCACGGCTCCCATTCGTTTATTCGCTAACTCATTCGTTGACAACCTCCCCACCACGCGCCCAACGCTTGCGCCGGTGGGCGAGAATGTGCTTGGGTGGAAAAAGGCGCTTCCATTCCAGGCGCGGTCTTCCGAAGTTGAACAGTAAAATGACCTGGCAATCAGAGGCGGCAAAATAGTCTATACATTGAGCAATCTCATCGTTAGTGAGGGGATAGAAATGCGCCTTGTACTCCACCAGCAGCCTCTGGTCAACCCGGTGATCTGGTTCATAGAAGTTCACCAGGTTGCCATTTTCGTCGTAGATAGGCAGCTTGGGCTCCCTCTCGGCGGGCAGGCCGGCGTCCGCGAATCGTTGCGTCATGGCGTTGTGATAAGTCTCTTCCCGATGACCAGGCCCCAGGTCGTTATGGACAGCCATCGCCAGGCCAATAACCTGGTAAGTCAATCCCTGAAGCCCATCATCAACCAATCCCGGCTTGTTCTTTCTCGCCGCGGCCATATTTCTTCCTCCAGAGGCTTTGGTTGAAGCGGCCATTCGTTTATTCGTTCTGCCCATTCGTTGACAAAACTTCGTCCCATCCTACGCTTTCGCTTCAAAAACCAGCTCCACTCCGGCCAGGGCAATTACATCGCCGTCGGCCAGCACGCACTCCTGCACCGGTTCGCCGTTCACCGTCGTGCCGCCGCTGGAGCCGAGATCGTAGAGGGTGTAGTGTCCGTAGCGGCGGCGCAGTTGAGCGTGACGGCGGGAGACCTGGAGCTCATTGATGATGACGTCGTTATCCAGGCTACGGCCCAGCGAGACGAGGGGTTCGTCGAGGGGAATGCGCCGACCGGCGTAGTGCAGGGCGAAGCGGGGAGCGGCCGGCTTCTCCACGGGGGCAGGTGTGGCGGGAGGAGTGGGGCGGGGGGCTACCGGGGCTCGCTGCGCCGTCGGCAGCTCCTGAGTGGCCCCCGGTTCCACGGCGATGGCCTGCTCTCCGATCACGAAGCGCGCTTCCACCTGGACGCGGTGAAGAGGGACTTCTTCGCTGGGGTGAATTTGCACCACGGGACGGGTGTGAAGAGCCACTCCACCGCGCCGTGCCAGGTCCACCACGTAATTGGCTAATTCGGTCTCCAGGGAGGGTTGCAGACTGTGCAGGGCGCGGTGGTCCTCACTGTTCAGGAAGACCCAATAATGGTTGGGAGCCCACACCCCGCCTCTAGGACCGATTATCTGCCCGTCCTCCATGGCCCGGGCGATATGGCGCGCCACTTCTACGGGTTGCAGGCGGGGGCGGAGCAAGCGGGCAAAAGCCCCTTCCACCAGAGTTTCCGCCAGCTCCTCAAAACGCGAGAGTTTGTTCATCGTTGTGCTCCCCCTACCTGTCGGTTGTGGACAGGCTTCGGCCTGTCTACGCCAGATTATAATCTATCCTGCCCGAAAGGTCAACAAAGAAACCCGTTTTCTGACAAAGCGGTAGGACAGGCTTAAGCCTGTCCTACTTCTGGC
>JACIWR010000070.1 GCA_014360845.1 Anaerolineae bacterium | reverse complement strand
AACCAATTGTGCTGGGACCAGGAGTGGACATTCTGAAAAAAGGGAAAGGCAAGATCGTGGTGGGCCGAGGGGCACGCATCTCCAAAGGCTGCGTGTTACGAGTAGGAGATGTGGGCGCATTGCTTTATATAGGTCCACGGGTCATCATTGGACCGAACACCCGTATCATGGCTGCCACCCAGGTCCGCATTGGTGCCCGATGCATGATCAGTTGGAATTGCAGCATCTTTGACTCCATTGGTCACCGTATGCGCTTGGAGGGTCAAGACGAGGCTGAGATCGAAGCGCCCATCACCATCGGCGACGACGTGTGGATCGGACCATACTCGATCATCATGAAGGGCGTCACCATTGGTGATAATTGTATCATCGGCGCGGGCTCGGTGGTGCGGCGCGATGTACCGCCCAATTCGCTGGTCTACGGCAATCCGGCGCGAGTGGCAGGTAGAGTAGACAGGTGGGAACGGTGATGAAATTGAAGAAAGGACAAAACCCGTTGCTTATTTGGTTCGTTCTGGGGATTGTGATCATATTAGTCTTGGCCCTTTTGTGGCGAGGATTGCGTGGCCGAGGCTTCCGCATGCTGGCTACTCACCGCGTCAAAGCATTGCTGGATCGAACACCGGCGCAGCACCGGGGCGATTTCACCAACGTCATCTTCTTGCATCACTCCACTGGCCGCAACCTCATCAACCAGGGCCGGGTGCGGCAGCGGTTGACCGCAGCAGGCTTTCAGTTTTGGGACCACGATTACAATTGGGAAGGATTGATCCGCCCCGACGGCACACGGACCGGCTACAGCTATGGCATCCCCGATGACAATACCGATCCCGACGGCCTAGCCCGCCTCTTCGCCCAGCGAGTCTATCCCTGGCCGCTCAATGCCTTCAGCGGGCTGATGCAGCACGAGGTCATCGCCTTCAAGTCCTGTTTCCCGGCCAGCAACATCACCAGCGAGGAGCAGCTGGAGCAGTACAAGACCTGGTACCTGGGGATGCGAGAGGTGATGGACCGCTACCCCGACCACATTTTCATCGTGATCAGTCCGCCGCCCCTGAACCCGGCGACCACCACTCCTGAGGTAGCGGCTCGGGCGCGGGCTTTCGCTGATTGGCTCGAATCCGATGAATTCCTGGCCGGGCATCCCAATGTGTTCACCTTCGACTTTTTCGACCTGCTGGCCGAGGAAGATCCATCAGCCCCCGATTTTAACATGCTGCGCGCGGAGTACCGGGACGGAGAAGACTCCCATCCCAACGAACTGGCCAATCAGACCATCGGTCCGCTTTTCGCTGATTTTATCGTCGAAGCTGTGCAGACCTATCGAGCCAGTTTGGTCGGGGGAGGTGGGACGCCATGATGCCTCGGGTGGCGGTCATTGTACTCAACTGGAACGGGCTGGCAGACACCCTGGAATGTCTGGAGTCACTGGCGCGCCTGGATTACCCAGACTACGAAGTCGTGGTGGTGGACAACGGTTCAACGGATGGCTCGCTGGACGCGATCCAGGGACGGTTCCCTGATGCGACCCTCATCGAAAATGGGGAGAACCTGGGATTTACCGGCGGCAACAACGCGGGCCTGCGCTATGTTCTGGTACAGAGAGCTGATTATGCTCTGTTGTTGAACAACGATACTGAAGTCGCGCCCGATTTCTTGAGTCACTTGGTCCTGGCAGCAGAGGCCAATCCAACCGTTGGCGTTGCCGGTCCTACAATCTACTACTACGCACGACCAGATTTGATCTGGTCGGCAGGCGGAATGATAGACCGATCACGGGGTCAAACACGGATGATTGGACTGAATGAGCAGGATACCGGGCAATACGGTACCGCGCCCCGCGAGGTGGACTTTGTCACGGGCTGCGCACTGTTGGTCAAACGGACAGTGTTGGAACAGGTTGGATTGCTCGATGAGCGCTTCTTCGCCTATTACGAGGAAGCAGAATGGTGTGTGCGAGCACGAAAGGCGGGGTTCAAAATCGTCCATGTGCCCACAGCGAAAATCTGGCACAAGATCCCCCTGGATGCCCGTGAGCACTCGCCGCTGGTGCATTATTACATGACGCGTAACAGGCTGCTGTTTCTCAAGCTCAGCGGGGCCAGTTGGCGGGCCTGGTTGCACACCCTGTTAGCCGAGTATTTGCGCACGATGATCAGTTGGAGTGTCAGGCCTAAGTGGCGGCATAAGCAAGTGTTGCGCACCTCAATGTGGGCTGGTGTCAGAGATTACTTTTTCGGTCGTCTGGGGCATTGGGATGAAACTTTAGTCGAATCGTGCTGTTGAAGTCAAGCCCCCAGAAATTTTACTTCAAAACAGTTCATTTGGAAAGGATGAAGTCATGTCAGCACTCGCGACCGCCATTCGGTTTCTTCGAATGTGGATTCGGCCAGGGGGCGGGGTGGAAGAAGAATCTCAGCGGTTAACGAACTTCGTACGTATGCCTCTGCGCGATAAATTTTCAGCTCTTGTCCAATTTGCTCGCGGATTCTGCTTATCTCGTAAGTTCGATACCAAAGGCTTGATTCTGGCTGGCAAGTCTATCAAAATCGTCAAGCGCAACGGTGAGATTCACTTGGACAGATACTGTCGTATTCGTAATGGGGTCAGCATTGCTGTTGTGGGCAAGGACAAGGCCCACAAGGCTGTCTTGCGAATAGGTTACGACTCGGGGATCAGCGACCGTACAAGAATTAATGTTACAACCTCGGTAACAATAGGAAAAGGGTGTAGCATCGGATGGGATTGTGACATCTGGGACACAAGCTGGCATCGAGTGCGTTTCGTGGACCGGGAGTCAGGGCCAGTGTCTGCGCCAGTGGTCATAGAAGACCACGTTTGGGTTGGGTCACGCTCCATTATTCAAAAGGGGGTTACTATTGGGGCCAACTCGGTTATCGCCGCTGGTTCAGTGGTGACGAAGGACATCCCGCCTAACTCGCTGGCGGGCGGCGTGCCAGCGAGAGTGATCAAACAAATCGCCGGCTGGGATCGCAGGGCGTATGGCGAGGGCCCCGTGGAGGTTACTGAGTGATGAAGATCCTGGCGCTCTCCAGTTGGTTCCCTTATCCTCCCCATAATGGAGCGCGGATGAGAGTCCACAACCTGCTCCGGCAACTCGCACAGTGGCATGAGGTCGTGCTTTTATCGTTTGCCCAGGAGGAGGTTATGGCCCAAGAGATAGAGGCCGTAAGAGCCTATTGCAAAAAAGTGACGGTGGTGCCGTTTAAGCCATTTCGTCCACATCGACTGCGTGCTCTGGTGGGGCTTTTCCGCCCCCAGCCTCGGGTGCTGACGGATCTGTACAGCCCTGAGATGGAGAGGCTGCTGGAGGCGACCTTGCGCCGGGAGACGTTTGACCTTGCTCTTGCTTTCGCCATTGGGCCGAGCGCCGTGACCGCTCTGTACATCCGGCAGGCAAAGGGCATCCCTCGGGTCTTGGAGGACTTGGAGCTGTCTATCATCCGGGACCGGATTGCGAACGAGCGCCGACGGCCGCAGCGCTGGAGGCTCAGGTTGACGTGGTGGAAGTTGCGGAACTTCACGGCGCGGTTGTTGCAGGACTTGGAGGGGTGCACCGTGGCTTCGGAGCGAGAGCGGGATTTGCTGTTGAGCATTGTACCTGGCTACTGCCCTTTGCTCGTGGTGCCTAACGGGGTGGATCTGGAGCGGTATGGCGATGTCTTCGGTCCGCCAGAGCCAGATACGCTGGTCTTCCCCGGCGCCCTGACATACAAGGCTAATTTTGACGCGATGATTTTCTTTCTGAGGGAGGTCTTCCCCCAGCTCAAGGCGCAACGGCCAGCTGTAAGGCTTTACATCACTGGGCGGACCGATGGGGTGCCGGTGGACCGCCTTCCTGTCTGCGATGGCGTGATTTTCACGGGTTACCTGGATGACATTCGCCCGCGTATCGCACAGAGCCAGGTATGCGTGGTACCAATGACCATGGGTGGTGGAACCCGGCTGAAGATCCTGGAAGCAATGGCCCTGGGCACGCCAGTCGTCGCCACGAGCAAGGGTGCCGAAGGCCTAGAGGTAACGCCGGGCCAGGACATTCTCATTGCTAACGAGCCAGCCGCCTTCGCCGAAGCGGTCTTGAGCTTGTTGAGCGACAGGGAATTGCGAAGTAGATTGGCTGAGAACGCTCGGCAGTTGGTGCGGGAGAAATATGATTGGAAAACCATTGGATCGACGTTCGAGGCGTTTCTGCGAGAAGTAGTCGCGGCTAAAAGACGGACATCGGCGCGGACTGGCAGGCAAGGGTAGGTTTTTACAATGATTGCAGGTGAGCGAATAGTCAAACGCATAGTTCGGCGATTGCCCTTTCCGCTGGTTGTCCTATATCGCATCGGCATCATCCTGGGTCTGCTGGCCATTGAGGTAGTTCTGGGACGCATGATAGCCAAGTTCAAGCAGCCGGAATTTATATTGGCTGCCTGTGTGACTCCGGTAGCTATCTTCCTGGTCTACCGGCTGGGGCGCATCGAGTATGGCGTCCTGGCTATTGTATTCACGGCGGCTGCCGTGCGTTTTACCCTCCCAACAGGCACCCAGAGCCGTCTGGTGATGAGCTTACTGCTGACAGCGGTATTCATCGTCGTCTGGATCGCCAGGATGTTCGTCGTCGAACGACGGCTTTATCTGCTACCCTCGCTGGTCAACGTGCCTCTGTTGGGATATGTGGCTACCTGCATCGTCTCCCTGGTCTGGTCCAACGCCTTCCGCGATGTGCTGGTAGTTGTCTGGAGCACCTGGCCTTTCGTGCAGATGGGGGGGCTGGCAGTGATGATTCTCCTGCCGGGCGCGCTCCTGCTCACCTACAACACCCTTAGGGAAATCAAATGGCTGCACTGGCTGGTAGCACTCTTCCTGATCGTCGGCACGGTGGCAATCATTGGTCAATTGGCCCACCTGCCAATTCATTTCCTCCAAGTGCGGCCTCTTTTCCCCACCTGGGTCATCTGCCTGGCGTATGCCCTGGCCCTCTTTGACCGGCGACTGCCTGGCTGGCTGCGGATAGTCTTGCTGCTTCTGGCTGGGGCCTGGTTCTACCTGGTCTTCGTGCGCCAACTCCGCTGGCTATCGGCCTGGATGCCAACAGTGGCGGCGATAGGGGTCATCAGCCTACTCAGATCCAAATACTTCCTGATCCTCATCATATTGGTCCTGATGGCCTATGGCGTCTTGAACATCTCGACACTGAAGGCCAACTTTGAGGCGGAGCGGGTAGCCAGTGGCAATACTCGCCTGGATGCCTATATCCATAATTGGCGCGTGACCGGCCAGCACCTGCTCTTCGGCGTCGGGCCGGCCGGCTATGCCGCTTATTATATGTCCTATTTCCCGGATGAGGCTATGGCCACCCATAGCACCTATCTGGATACCCTCTCCCAGACTGGCATCGTAGGGCTCTTCTTTTTCCTGTGGATGTTTTTCGAGTTGGGTCGCACGGCGTGGAAGCTGGTCTGGCGATTGCGGGGCGGTGGCAATTTCGAGGAGGCATTTAGCGTTGCGGCTCTGGGGGGCATCGCCGGTATCATTTTGGCCATGGGGCTGGGTGATTGGCTCGTACCTTTCGTCTACACCCAGACCATCGCTGGGTTTGATTATGCTGTCTATAGCTGGGTGATGATGGGTGCAATGCTGAGCTTGAATTACATCACTGCTCCAGCAGCGGACAAGAAGGCGTGAGATGCAACCACTTCTTTCGGTCATTGTCGTGAGTTGGAATACTCGTGAACTCCTGGCGCAATGCCTGGAATCGCTCTATCAGACCATCCACGTGCCCTATGAGGTCATCGTGGTGGACAACGCTTCCGAGGACGGCAGCGTGGACATGGTGCGCCAGCGTTTTCCCCAGGCTCAGCTCATCGTCAACGACCACAACGCGGGTTTCACAGGCGGTAACAATCAAGCACTAGGGGTTTGCCAGGGCAAGTACATTTTACTCTTTAATAGCGACGCTGTGGCCTTGCCGGGGGCTGTGGACACGCTGGTGAACTTCGCCATTGTTCATCCAGAGGCAGGCATTGTCGGAGCACGGTTGCTCAATCCTGATGGCAGCTTCCAGGCTTCGTTCATGGATTTCCCTACTCTTTGGAGCGAGTTCCTGATGTTGAGTAAACTGGCGAGGGTGTTGAAGGGGTCACATTACCCCAGCTATCCACCCCAGCAAAGCCAGGAGACGCGTCTGGTGGATTGGGTCACCGGCGCTTGTCTGCTCGTCCGACGGGAGATGGTGGAGGAAGTAGGACTTTTAGATGAAAGCTACGTCACCTATTCGGAGGAGGTGGATTGGTGCTGGCGGGCACGGAAAGCTGGTTGGCAGGTTTATTACGTCGCCGAGGCTTCGGTTCTCCACTGGGGTGGGCAAAGCGCGGCGAAGATGTCCAGCCGGCGACGGGGGCGCGTCTACGCCAGCAAAGCCCTTTTCTTCGAGAAGCACCGGGGCCGTGCCTATGCTACTGTCTTCCGCTGGCTTGTCTGGGCAGTGACGGGGCTGAAAATACTGAGTTGTTTGTTAGGTCTGGTTTGGCCCCGACCAGAGGTCCGTCGCGCTGCCCGTCAGAACTTGCAATCCTACAGGTTCGTAGTGGAGTCGGTATGAACATCTCGGTTGACCGCCCTCGCATACTATTCTTCAGCCACGTGTTGCCCTATCCCCTGGATAGCGGTCCGAAGGTGCGTACTTATTACGTGCTCAAATATCTGGTGCAGCGATACGACATCACTTTGGTATGCATCATTCGCTCTGAGAAGGAGCGCCACTTCGTGTCTCCGCTGGAGGAGATGGGGGTGGAGGTGCATCCCGTGCTGGTGCCCCGCTCGTACCTGCACGATGCACTTTCCCTGCTTCGCAGCTTGGGCAGCAAGCGACCTTTCATGATCGTGCGCCATCATTACCCGGAGGTGGCTAGGGTCGTGGCCCATTTGCTGGCGGAACGCCGCTTTGATGCTCTGCACGTGGATCAGGTTAAGATGGCCCAGTATGGGGAGGGCGTGCTGGACCTGCCCAGGGTGGTGGATAAGCACAACGCCTATGCGCTGATCTTGAAAGGTGTGGCTGAGGCAGACCCTTCGCCACTCAAGCGGTGGGTGGCGAGGCTGGATTGGCAGCGCATGGCCCGTTACGAGGGACAAATCTGTCGCAGCTTCGACCAGGTGGTGGCTGTTACCGAAGAAGATCGGCGTGCGTTGGAGGAATTCGCTGATCGACCATTGCCCATCCAGGTCATCCCCATCGCCGCCGATGCTGACATGCCCCCATTGAGGCGTGCGCTGGACGCCTGCGACATTCTGAGCGTGGGCTCCATGTTCTACCCGCCTAACGTCGAGGGTGCACTGTGGTTTGCCCGCCGGGTCTTCCCGCGCATCAAAGCCCGCTCGCCGGAGACGCGGCTTTTCCTGGTTGGCTCTCGCCCCGCTGCGTCCATCATCGCCCTGGGCCGCCAAGACCCTCAAATCGTCGTCACTGGCTATGTCGAGGATTTACAACCTTACCTGGAGCGGGCAGCGGTAATGATCGTCCCTTTGCGCTTTGGCAGCGGCATGCGCGTAAAAGTGTTGGATGCGCTTGCGCGGGGTGTACCCCTGGTCTCCACGACTTTCGGCTGCGAGGGCATCACTGTGATCCACGGGCAGGACGTGTTGCTGGCGGACGAGCCGGAGGACTTCGCCGATGCCGTCTTACGTCTGATTCAGGACCGCGCCTTTGCCGATACGCTGGCGGCTAACGGTCGCGAACTCATCCGCCGCGTCTACGACTGGCGTGTGGTCTACCGGCGGTGGGATCAAGTGTACGACAATCTTCTGGGAGAATGAATCGTGTCTAAATGTTTGGTGATCGGATTGGATGGCGCGACGCCGGAACTGGTCTGGTCCTGGACGGCAGAGGGCAAATTGCCTCATCTGGCTCGCTTGATCGAGCAGGGCACCCACGGTCCTCTGCACTCGACTTACCCGCCCATTTCGGCAGCGGCCTGGGTCACGTTTATGACCGGTCAGCAGCCGGGGCGACACGGCATCTTCGACTTTCGTAACTACAACTCGCACAAGTACAGCTTTCACGACGAGGCTATCGTCTCCTCAGCTTCCATCGCTGGCTACACGATGCTCGACGCCGCCGGAGACTATGGACGGCGTGTGGGCGCGGTGACGATTCCTATCACTTATCCGGCATGGGAAATTAACGGCGCGATGGTCTCCGGCTATCCTACCCCTGATGCCAGCAAGGCCTTCACCTACCCGCCCGAACTGGGACAGCGGATGGGCCACCTGACTGAGAACTCGGCCCTTTTTCGCTCCACCTCTCCCGAAGAGGTGCTGCGCGAGCTCAATCGGCTGACCCGCGACCGTGCCCGCGTGGCGGCGGAGTTGCTGGGTGAAGGAGATTACGACCTCTTTGTGCTGGTTATTGGCTCTACTGACCGCGCGCACCACGACTTCTGGAAGTACATGGACCCGGATTCCCCGGCCCACGATGAGACAGAGGCCGCTCGCTTCGGCGACGCTATCCTGCAGGTTTACCAGGAAGCAGATGTGGCGGTGGGGCGGCTGCTGGAGGTGGTGGACGAGGATACGACAGTGATGATCATGTCCGACCATGGTGGCGGGCCACGACCAACGAAACGGTTCCAGGTCAATGCTTGGTTGAATAGCCTGGGGCTGCTGACGACGAGGAAACGGCCTAACCCGCTGCGCGTTTTCATGAGGCGCACCGTCCGCACCTTGCGCGCTACTTTCCCCTATCAGGAACAACTCTACCGGCGACTGCCTCCCGTGCTGAAACGCCTAGCCACCCAGGTCAACTCCGATGCGGAGGCCAACGTGGGCGATGTGTTTTGGTCCCAAACCCATGCCTACCGTTTCCCCATGCACCCGCCAGTAGATGGCATCGTTATCAACCTGCGGGGCCGCCAGAAGGAGGGCTGTGTCGAGCCAGGAGCGGAGTACGAAGCCCTGCGCGAGCGGATCATCGCTGAACTACTGGGCCTGCGCGACCCGGCGACTGGACAACCCGTCGTTCTGGAGGCAGTGCGCCGCGAGGATCTCTACCGGGGCGAATATCTGGAGCACACCCCTGACATCGTGCTTACCCTGGCCCCCGATTACGAGGGCGGCCCCGCGCTGGAGGGTGACATTATCACTTTCATGCCTTTGGCCGAACTGCAGAAGCTCAGCGGCAGCCATCGCATGAACGGCATCCTTATTGTCCGTGGCCCCGGTGTCCGTGCTGGTGGGGAGATCGAAGGAGCGAACATCGTGGACCTAGCGCCAACGATTCTGTACGCGATGGGCTTGCCGGTGCCCCGCCGCATGGATGGGCACGTGCTGGAGGGTCTTTTCGAGCCTGATTATCTCCAGGCCCACTCCATTACGTTCTCCAATTGGGAGGGGAAGGGGCAGAAAGGAGAGTGGATGGGCTACTCGGAGGACGAAGAGAAGCAGTTGCTGGAGAAGCTGGAGCGCTTGGGCTATGTGGGGTAGTTGGCTGGAGGGCAACTTGGCATGCTACTGAAGCAGAGGATGAACGAGCCCAGAGGAAAACGATCAGCTTCGCGCCGCGAACTCAGGAACAGCGTCGTTATCTTCTTGATGTTGTTGTCTTGCTACGGCTACTTCTTCCCCCGCTGGGCAGAGTGGAACCAGAACTCGCGCATGGACCTGACCCTGGCCATCGTTGAGCAGGGGACCTTCGTCATTGACGACTACTACGAGAACACCGGCGATTACGCCGTCTATGGCGGGCATATTTACACTGACAAAGCTCCTGGTACCTCGTTCCTGGGCGTGCCGGCCTACGCCGCATTCCGTCTGCTGGCGCAAACTCCACCCGCGCAGTTCGCCTTGCGCAAGCTGACCACCAGCAACGCGTTGCAAGAGACGCTGCGCGAGGGAGGAACCGGGTTGCTGGAGGAGAAGGTGTACTTCGCGGCAGCGCTGTACTTCACCACCTTCTTCACGGTGGCTCTCGCATCGGCGCTGTTGGGGGTGCTGCTTTATCGCTTCCTGGGACGGATCACCCTCGATAGTGGGCAACCCTTGTGGTTGCCCCTGCGGCTTCTGCTGGTGCTGGGGTACGGGTTGGGAACCATTGTGTTTCCCTATTCTACCGTCTTCTACGGCCATCAAATCGCAGCGGCCACCCTCTTTGCTGCTTTCGTGGTGCTGTATCGTATCCGCCACGGCGAGATGGGAGTTAACTGGTTATGGCTGGTCGGAGCGCTCGTGGGACTGACCGTGCTGGTCGAGTTCCCGGCGCTGGTGGCGTCCGCGTTGCTGGGCCTGTACGCGTTGTGGTTCCTGCCCCGCAAGCGCGATCTGGTCAAACTGATCGGAGGCGGGCTGTCCTTCGCGTTGTTGCTGGGGTTCTATAATTATTCATGCTTTGGCTCGCCCTTCGCTTCCAGCTATCGCTATCTGGGCCGTTTCCCGGAAATCTCCCGCACCGGCTTCCTGGGTTTCCACATGCCCAAGTGGGGGGCTCTGTGGGGCATCACCTTCAGTCCTTACCGGGGACTCTTTGTTTTGTCGCCTTTCCTGCTGCTGGCCTTGCCCGGTTTCTGGACCTTCATCCGTGACCGGGACTGGCGGGCCGAGGGCGTGTTGAGTGTGGGCATCGTGGGCGCTCAACTGCTGCTCATCTCCTGCTGGTACGACTGGCGGGGCGGGTTCGCCATCGGGCCGCGCAACCTGCTGCTGGTGTTGCCCTTCTTTCTGCTGGGAGTCGCCTTCTTCCTGCGGGCCTGGGGGGAGCGGCTCTGGGCGCGGGTGCTTTTTGGAGGGCTGTTGCTGGTCTCCTTCTTCGTGACCGGCATCGCCTCCACTTCGGGTCAGGCTTTCCCGCCTATCACCATTGCCAACCCACTGGTTGAGTTTTTCTGGCCGCACTTCATAGCCGGCCATATCACGCGCAATCTGGGCATGGCGCTGGGCCTGCGTGCCTGGTGGAGCCTGCTGCCGCTGGTGCTTTTCGTTATACTCAGCGCAATCTGGCTCAGCGGAAACAGAACCAAACCCGATGTGCGATCTTGACCATCCAGGTCGTGTTGTGTGAGGGGACGGAATACGCAACACGCACCACAGCTTACTGACGGGTAAGGGGATACATAAACGAGAACCTATCTCTCGCGCTCGATACATCATCACTGGAGAATGGTCATGGAAACAACGTGGAAACCGAGAACCATTGCGGCCCCGCGCTTAGCCATCCGTGCCTCGGAGGTGTGGCTGGCCTTGGGCGTTACCATCGCGCTGCTGGCGGTGACGTCCATCCCGTATTTGTATGGCTACCTGACCTGCCCGCCCGACAAATGGTTTTCTGGTATCGTCTACAACATGCACGATACGGGACAATATCTCTCATGGATGCGCGAGGCGGGCACGTCGTTCTTCACCGATAACAAGCTCACGGCGGAGCCCAACGCGCGAGTGTTCGTCAACCTGCATTGGTGGATTCCAGGGCGGCTGGCTCACATCTTCGGGTTAAGTTTTGCCCAAGTGTACCAGGTGTATCGCCTGCTGGTCATTCCCTTGCTGACCATAGCCACCTATCTTTTCTGTGCTTTGCTGTTCGACAACCGCCTCCAGAGGCGATTCGCTTTTCTGTTGAGCACGTTCACCTCAGGTTTGGGCTGGGTGTGGGTAGTGGTCAAGTACGCAACCCACGCCCCTGAATTGCCCTTTCCGCATGACGTGTACACCACGCCGGGCAATGCTTTCTGGGTGATGATCGCCTCGCCGCACCTTACCCTTGCGGCGGGATTGACGGTGCTGGTTCTGTTCCTGGCCCTGCTCAGCGTCCAGCGTCGGCGATTCGGGTATGCACTGATCGCGGCGGTACTGGCTTTGTTCCTGGGCCTGGGCCACATCTACGACCTGGTGACGGTGTGGGCGGTGCTGGCTCTCTTTGGACTGCTGGTCACACTGCGCGATGGATGGTCGTGGCGCACTTTCTTCAGCCTGACAGCCGTGGTGGTGGCCTCGGCTCCGGCGGCGCTCTACTGGGGCTGGGTGTCGTCGGACGCGCACCCGACTTGGCAGCAGGCTCTGGCCCAGTACGATAATCTGGGGGCCTTCACCCCCGACCCCGCTCACCTGGTCATTCTGTTGGGGCTGACTTTCCTGCTGGCCCTAGCGACCTTCGACGGCTTAGTGCCCCTGCGCCAGCAGACCCATGGACAATTGCTTGTCAAAAGCTGGTTTATAATTGTGCCCTTTCTTGTATACCTGCCGCTACGTTTCCAGATTATGTTGCTCACTGGATACACAGTGCCGATGGGGATTCTAGCCACCGCTGGTCTCTTCCGCCATGTGCTACCCTGGCTGCGGGAGCGGGCCATGGAGAGCCGGCTGCGGAGTTGGCTGGCTCCGGCCCGGGTGAACCGCGTGGTGCCGGTTATGTTCCTGCTGGCGGCGATGCTCACCAATCTCTACCTGTTGGCCTGGCGCGTTTTTGACTTGCGTCGCCACGACTATCCCTTTTACCTTTACCGTGACGAGGTGGCCGCCATGCGTTGGCTGGAAGAGTCCACCCCGCCTGATGAAGTCGTGCTCAGCTCCTTCGTCCCTGGGCACTTTATCCCCGGCCTTTCCGGCGATCGGGCCTTCCTGGGCAACGCGGTGATGACGCTGGACTTTAACCGCAAGCGGGAGATGGTGAGCGCCTTCTTCGATCCTGCGACTCCCGATAGCGAGCGCGAGGCGCTGGTCCACGAGTACGGCGTGCGCTACGTCTTCTACGGCCCGGCCGAGCGAGCCCTGGGGGAGTATGATCCAGGTGAGTCGCCGTTGTTCACCGAAGTATTCTCATCGCCGCAAGTAAGGCTCTATGCCGTGCAGGAGTAATCCAATCATGTCTGATGCTACCAAGCCTACGACTCGTACTCTCCCTTGGGTTGCCGTGGCGCTGTTTTTAGGAACAGTGCTCTCTCGTATCCCGTTCCGCAGCCAAATTCTCTACCACTGGGATTCGGTCAACTTCGCTTTTGCTATGCAGCACTTCGACGTGGCCGCCGAGCAGCCACAGCCGCCGGGCTATATCGCGTACGTGTGGCTCTGCCGCCTGGTGGACCTGTTGTTCCACGACCCGCAGAGGACGATGGTATGGATCAGCATCGTGGGCAGCGGATTGGCAGTGGTAGCCATGTACTTGCTGGGGCGAGCGATGTTTGACCGGCGAACGGGTCTGGTCGGGGCACTGTTCCTGGCGACCAGCCCCCTTTTCTGGTTCTACGGGGAAATCGCCCTGCCCCACGCTCTAGATACGTTTCTGGTGACTCTCTCCGCCTGGCTGCTATGGGAGGTTATGCAAGGGCGGACCTGGGCCGTGGTACCGACGGCGGTGAGTCTGGCTGTGGCGGGCGGAGTGCGCCAACAAACACCAGTGTTTTTGGGGTTGGCGGCCCTCTGTGCCGCTTTCGGCTTTCTGCGCCGGGCAGGCTGGGCGCGAGGACTGCGCTGGGGTGTGTTAGCGATAATGGTCTGTGGGCTGCTGTGCGCAGGGTGGTTCTTCCCGTTGATCAATTCGGTCGGTGGATTAGAGAGCTATCGGCAGGTGATGGGTGCTTTTTCGGAGCGTTTCCATCTTACAACTTCGCTATTTATGGGTGCGGGATGGTTCGGCCTGAGCCGCAACCTGCGCAAGCTGAGCATGTACACTGCCTTTGGCTGGAGCACAGCT